>NZ_JBYSXL010000004.1:0-136130 GCF_058782155.1 Methylobacterium sp. FW306-05-D | reverse complement strand
AAGCAACGATGATGCCCGGCATCCGGGCGATCCTCGCCGGCGGAGCCGCCCTCGTCGCCCTGTGCGGCGCATGGCTTGCCGTATACGGGACGGGCTCGACCGGCGGCAACTCCGCTCCCTGCGCGGCCTCGGCCGCCGCGGCGGACCGGATCGCGCCCCTGGCGCGGGGCGAGGTCGCCGCCCTCCAGGTCGCGGTCCCGCCGGTGCCCGCCCCCGCCCTCGCCTTCCGGGGACCGGACGGCGCCGAGGCCAGCCTCGCGGGCGTGGCGGGCCTGCGCCTCGTGAACCTGTGGGCGACCTGGTGCGCCCCCTGCAAGGCCGAGATGCCGGCCCTCGACCGGCTCCAGGCCCGCCTCGGCGGCCCGGATTTCACCGTGGTGGCGATCAATGTCGACACCCGCAACCTCGACGCGCCCCCCGCCTGGCTCAAGCGGAACGGCATCGCCCGGCTGGCCTACTACGCCGATCCGGGCGGCCGGGTGCTGCCGGCGATCCAGAAGGCCACCGGCTCCCTCGGCCTGCCCACGACCCTGCTGGTGGACGGGCGCGGCTGCACCCTCGGCGTGATGAAGGGGCCGGCGGAGTGGGACAGCGCGGACGGAATCCGGCTGATCGAGGCCGCCCTGGGCCGATCCTGACCGCTTCGATGGAGGGTGCCACGGAATCGAACCCCACAACCCAGGATCACATCAGGATTCGTTCCTGCAACAGGGGAGATCACCCGTGCGCGGACTTCGGTCCGCACGAACCACGTCGTTGAATCATTTCCTTCTGCTGCAACGTCGATGTAATGTCCGTTTCATAGACAAGTCTACTCAACAGAAGTCGCGACCTCTCGGATCGGGACGAAATTTTAATCTTCGCTGGTCAAGATCGACATCCTGCTCTTGAATCCGGCTCGTCGCATCATGTCGCTCCTCTCCCTCTCCATCCGAACGAAGCTGTTCCTCAGCTTCGGCCTCGTTTTCCTCCTCGTGGCGGGGATCGGCGTGTCGGCGCTGGTGCAGCTGCGCTCCGTGAACGAGGTCGCGCGCGAGATGCGCGACGAACGCGTCCCGAACGTGCAACTCCTCGGCAAGATCCAGGTGCTGGTGCTGCGCACCCGGACCAACGGCGCGCGGCTGATCACCGCCGATACGCCCGAGCTGCGCAACGAGGTCGCGGCGACCCTGGCCAAGCGGGAGGCCGAGATGACCGCCGTCCAGGCCGCCTTCGCCGCGCGGCCCAAGGCCCCGGAGACCGCCGCCCTCTACCAGACCTTCGAGACGAACTGGACCGCCTACAAGGCGATGCAGGAATCGGTGATCGGGCTGGTGAAGTCCGGCGACAGCGCGACGGCACAGCGCCTCTACAACGTGGAGATGTCGACGGGGGTGAACACGGTGCTCGGCCCGCTCCAGAAGCTCGTCGAGTACGAGGAGCGCAGCGCCGCCGCCAGCGGCGCCCACGCCCAGGACACCTACGACACCGCCACCCTCGTCACCACGATCCTCGTCGGCCTCGCCCTGCTGATCGCGGCCGGCGCCGCCATCGGCCTCACCCTCGGCGTCAGCCGCCCCCTGCGCCGGATGACCGACGCCATGGGCCGCCTCGCCGACGGCGACGCCACGATCGCCGTGCCGGGAGCCGGGCGCGGCGACGAGATCGGCGCGATGGCGGGCGCCGTGCAGATCTTCAAGGACAATCTCCTGCGCACCCGCGCCCTCGAATCCGAGACCGCGGCGGCCCGGGCCGGGGCCGAGGCCCTGCGCCGGGAGACCATGCGCAATCTCGCCGACCAGTTCGAGGCCGCGGTGGGCGGTGTCGTGGCCCAGGTCGGCACGGCGGCGGCGCAGCTGCAGGCCACCGCCGGCAGCATGTCGGTCAATGCCGGCGAGACCGCGCAGCGCTCCGTCACCGTGGCGGCGGCCGCCGAGGAAGCCTCCTCCAACGTCACCACGGTGGCGGCGGCCGCCGAGGAACTCGGCTCCTCCGTGGTCGAGATCGGCCGCCAGGTCCAGGGCTCGGCCACCCTCGCCCGCGAGGCGGTGACCGATGCCGGCCAGACCGCGACCTTCGTGCGCGACCTCAGCGATGCGGCCCAGCGCATCGGCGACGTGGTGGCGATGATCTCGACCATCGCGGGCCAGACCAACCTGCTGGCGCTCAACGCCACCATCGAGGCGGCCCGCGCCGGGGAAGCCGGACGCGGCTTCGCCGTGGTCGCGGCCGAGGTCAAGGAACTCGCCAACCAGACCGCTCGGGCCACCGACGAGATCACGGGCCAGATCGCCCGCATCCAGGCCTCCACGGGCCAGGCGGTGGAGGCGATCGGCGGCATCACCGGCCGCATCCGCGAGATCAGCGACGTGGCGACCTCCATCGCGGCGGCCGTCGAGGAGCAGGGCGCGGCCACCCAGGAGATCGTGCGCAACGTCGCCCAGGCCTCGGTCGGGACCGGCGAGGTCACCCAGAACGTCGCCGGCGTGGCCGGGGCCGCCGAGGAGACCGGTGCGGCCGCCGCCCAGGTGCTGGCCTCGGCCTCCGCCCTCGCGCGCCAGTCGGACGCGCTCGGCGGACAGGTCGCCCACTTCCTCGCCACCATCCGGGCGGCCTGACGGCCGCGTCCGGGCGGCCCAAGGGCTGCGCTCAGAACAGGGCGTCGAGGCCCGCGATCACCCGCTCGGGCGGATCGTCCGGGTACTCGTCGGGCAGCCCCGTGCGGTTGACCCAGACCGGCCGGAAGCCGAAGGCGGCCGCGCCCGCCACGTCCCAGCGGTTCGACGAGCAGAACAGCACGGCGCCGGGCGCCACCCCGAACCGCTCCGTGGCGACGCGGTAGGCGGCCGGGGCGGTCTTGAAGGTCCGGGCCGTCTCCACCGAGAGCACCGCGTCGAGGGCATCCGCCAGCCCGGCGGAGGCCACCGCCCGCTCCAGCATGGCCGCGTCGCCGTTGGAGAGGAGGGCGGTCCGCCAGCCCGCCGCGCGCAGGGCCCGGAGCGCGCCGGGGACCTCCGGGTAGGCGTCGAGGTCGCGATAGGCGTCGAGCAGGCGGGGCCGGAGCGCCCGGTCGACGCCGGGACAGCGCGCCAGAGCGTAGTCGAGGGCCCGCTCGGTCAGGTCCCAGAACGGGGCGTGGCGCCCCATCAGGCCGGTCACCCAGGAATATTCGAGCTGCTTGGCGCGCCAGGTCTCGGATAGGGCCGTCGCCTCGGGCCCGATCGCGGCGGCATGGCGCGCCACCGCCGCGTGGACGTCGAACAGGGTGCCGTAGGCGTCGAAGACGGCGATGCGGGGGGATTCGGCCATGCGGGACTCCTCACAGCGGTGGGTCGATCCCCTCCGGGACGGCGGCCTGCGCCGTCCCGCGGGTCGGGCGTGGGCTCAGGCCCGCCGCAGGCGGATTCCGAACAGGCGCAGCGTCCCCAACAACAGCACGGCGTAGACCAGCGTTCCGGCGATCCCGAGCAGGCCCAGCACCGCGATCTCGCGCAGGCGCGGCAGGGCCGGCACCAGGGCCTCGGCCAGCGGCAGGCCGTAGACGGCGGTGGCCGCGAGCGCGATGCAGGCCGCCACGACGCCGAGGACGGTGACGCCGAGGGTCCGGCCCGGCGCCATCCAGCCGCGCCGCCAGGCGAGCGCCACCAGGATGCCGAGATTGACCCACTGGCCGATGGCGGTGGCCATCGCGAGGCCGGTGACGCCGTAAGGCCCGGTGAGCACCACCTTGAGGGCGACGTTGATCGCGATGGCGGTGAGGGAGGCGATGAGCGGGGTCATCGTGTCCTGGCGAGCGTAGAAGCTCGCCAGCGCGCTGCGCAGGAGCACCACGGCGGGCAGCGCCAGCCCGTAGGCGGCCAGCACCGAGGCCGCCCGGGCCGCATCCTCGGCCCCGAAGGCGCCGCGCTGGAACAGGGCCGCCATGATCAGGGCCGGCAGGGTGAGGAAGGCCACCGTGAAGGGCGCCGCGAGGGCGAGGGAGAAGCCCGCCGCCCGGTTCTGCGCCGCGTGCGCCCCGGCGACGTCGCCGCCGGCGATGCGCCGGCTCATCTCCGGCAGCAGCACCGTGCCGGCCGCGATGGCGATGACCCCGAAGGGCAGCTGGTAGAGCCGGTCGGCGTACCACAGCGCCGAGATCGCCCCGGTGGGCAGGAGGCTCGCCAGGATGGTGTCGGCGAAGGAGGCGATCTGGAACCCGGCCGAGCCGATCACCGCCGGGCCCAGCACCGTGAAGAAGCGCCGCATCGCCGGGTCGCGCAGGGTCGGGGTCGTCAGGGCGGGGGCGATGCCCGCCCGCCGGCACTCCCACCAGACGAGCGCGAATTGCAGCACGCCCGAGACGGTCACGCCCCAGGCGGCGGCGTAGGCGGCGTTCGGAAACAGCGCGGCGAGGCCCAGCGCGACCAGCATCGACAGGTTGAGCAGCACCGGCGCGCCGGCCGCCACCGCGAAGCGCCGATGGGCGTTGAGGAGGCCGGAGAACAGGGTGACCAGGGTGATGAAGAGGAGGTACGGGAAGGTGATCCGGGTCAGCGACACGGCCAGGGCGAAGCGCTCGGGCTCCTCGGAGAAGCCCGGCGCCAGGGCCCGCACCACCCAGGGCATCGCCGCCAGGGCGAGGGCCAGGACGGCGATCTGCACGAGGAGCATCAGGGTAAAGATGCGGTCGGCGAAGCGCCGCGCCGCGCCGGCCTCGGCCCGGTCCGTCTCCGAGAGGCCGGCATAGCTCGGCACGAAGGCGGTGTTGAAGGCGCCCTCGCCGAAGATCGCCCGGAAGTGGTTCGGCAGGCGGAACGCCACCACGAAGGCGTCGGCGAGCGGCCCCGCCCCCAGGATCGCGGCCATCACGACGTCGCGGGCGAAGCCGGTGACGCGGGAGACCAGCGTCCAGCCGCCGACGGAGAGGATGCTGCGGATCATGGATCAGGACTGCCGGGACGCGGGGCTTGGGAGTGTCGGGCGAGGCCTAGACCATGCCGCCGCGCGTGGCGCAAACGCGGAACCGTTCGCGCGGTACCGTTCGATGGTCGGGCGCCTGGCGCCTCGCATTGACGGACAGCCCGCTGGCGGCGATCGCCGGACTGGGCGACTCCGCCCCTGCGAATCGGGTCCCCCTCGCCTTCGGCGGGACAATCGCCCAGGACACCGCGCCGTCATTCCGGGTCGCCGGAGGCGAGCCCGGAATCCGGAGCCGCCGACCGTGCGAACCCTCGCACCACCTGCGTTTCCGGATCCCGGACTCCGCTGCGCGGCTCCGGGACGAGGGCGTGCCGCCGGCGAACTCCGGTCAGCCGGGCGCCGTTGGCGACGACCCTATCCTTCGAGAGGACGAGCCGGTCCCGAGCCTCGCGGCGAGGCCGTAAGATCGTCGGGTCTTACGCGGTGGCTTCGCCGTACATCTTCTCGACGTGCTCCCAGTTCACCAGGTTCTCGATGAACGCCTTGAGGTAGTCGGGACGGCGGTTGCGGTAGTCGATGTAGTAGGAGTGCTCCCAGACGTCGACGCCCAGGATCGGCTTGGCGCCGTGCACGAGGGGGTTCTCGCCGTTCGGGGTCTTCATGATGGCGAGCTTGCCGTCCTTGACCGCGAGCCAGGCCCAGCCGGAGCCGAACTGGCCGATGCCGGCCTGGATGAAGTCGGCCTTGAACTTCTCGAAGCCGCCGAGATCCTCGTCGATCTTCTTGGCGAGCGCGCCCGGGGCGGCGCCGCCGCCGTTGGGCTTCATCCACTGCCAGAAGTGGATGTGGTTGTAGTGCTGACCCGCATTGTTGAAGAGCGGCTGGTTGTTGCCGTAGGCCGCGGTCAGGACCTCCTCGACGCTCTTGCCCTCGAGCCCCGTGCCCTCGAGCAGCTTGTTGCCCGTGTCGACATAGGCCTTGTGGTGCTTGTCGTGGTGAAACTCGAGGGTTTCCTTCGACATGTAGGGGCCGAGCGCGTCGTAGGCGTAGGGCAGTTCGGGCAGGGTGAAGGTCATGGGCAACTCTCCGGCTCGTGAGACATTGGACGCTGGATTTCGCGCGACCCGTGCGCGGACTCCGCACCAACGCGCCGTTACGTAAGTCGATGCCGGGGCGAAGTCGATGCCCGGCGCCCATGGGCGCGCCTCGGCCCGGGGGTGAGGCGCGAGGACGCGCGAGCCGGCCGATCGCGGGTTTTGCAAATGCCTCCCAGGCCTTTAGTGTGCGCGCCGCATCTGAAGGTGCAGGCGTTTGTCGAGAAGTCCATGAGCATCGCGCTGTTCGCGCTGGCCGCCGTCATGATCGTCGGCGGCATCGTATCGGTCATCCAGGGATTCCCCTTCGTCCGGCTGGAGAGCGGCCTCGCCATGACCATCGCGGGCGCCACCACGGCCTCGGCCGGCGCCGTGGTGCTCGGGCTGGCGGTGGTCGCGGGCCGCCTGCGCGGCCTGGCGCAGGCCCTCGGCGAGGCCCGCGCGGCGCCCCCCCCGGCCGCTCCGGTGGAGACCGGTTTCGTCGGCGGCAGCCCGGAGACGGGCGCGCCCCCGCGCCCGCGGCCGAGCCTGACCGCCGCGAGCCTCGGCGCCGGCGCGGGTCTGGGTGCCGGTCTGGGTGCGAACCTCGGAGCGAGCCTCGGGGGCGCCGCCTCCACCCGCCCCGGCCTGGAGCCGACCTTCTTCGATCCCGCGCCGCCGGAGCCGCAGGCCGCCGAGCCGCTGCTGCCGAACCTGCTGCCCGCGGAGGAGCCCCAGGATCGTCCGCGGACCGCGGAGCCCGAGCTGCGCGCGACGGAGGACGACCTGTTCGAACGCTCGGCGCCCGAGCCGGCCGCCCCGCCGGACCACGCGCCCCTGTTCGCGGAGCCCGTGCCCGCGTTCAAGAGCGAGCCCGCGTTCGAGCCCGGGACCAAGTCCGAACCCGAGCCAGAGCCAGAGACCGCGTCCCTTCCGGCGCCCGAACCGATCGCCCTGCGTCCGTCCCTCGTCGAGACCGGCACATTCGCGGAGGCGCCGGCCGACAGGCCCGAACCGGCGCCCGAGCCGCCCGCCGCCGAGCCCGAGCCCCCCGTCGAGCCCGAGCCCGCCGTCGACGAGGAGCCGCAGGTCGTCGGCACCTACGCCTCGGGCGGCAACACCTACGTGATGTATTCCACCGGCGTGATCGAGGCCGACACGCCGCGCGGCCGCTTCACCTTCGGCTCCCTCGACGAGCTCAAGGCCTTCGTCGAGGCGGGCGGGGAAACCGACAGCCGCGGCGCGGCCTGACCCGGCGCTCCGGGAGCCCCGGCGCCCGTCAGGCCAGCGGATTCAGCGCCGCGTTGCGGACCGGCAGGGGCGCCCGCATCGTCAGGGTGAACCCGTCCGGCGGGTAGTCCATCGAGACCTCGGCCCGCACCTGTGCCGTCAGCACGCGCTGGAGCAGCCGCGAGCCGAAGCCCTGGCGCTTGGGCGGGCTGACCGTGGGGCCGCCGCTCTCGACCCAGCTGAAGTGCAGGGTGCCGGCCGGGCCGCCGGGCTCCAGGGACCAGGCGATCGCGACCCGGCCGTCGCGGGTCGAGAGCGCACCGTACTTGGCGGCGTTCGTGGTCAGTTCGTGGATCGCCATGCCGATCGGCACCGCGATCTCGGACGACATGTCGACGGGCGGCCCCGACAGCTGGATCCGGGCGTCGCGATCCTCGGCCCCGTCGAGGGCGCCCTCCGCGTAGGGCTTGAGCTCGTTGGCGAGCAGGGTGCGCAGGGAGGCGGTCTGCCAGGTGTCCTCGGTGAGGACCGAGTGGGTGTGGGCCAGCGACATGATCCGGCCGACGAAGGCCTCGTAGAAGCTCTCGATGCTGGACGCGGTCCGGGCCGTCGATCCGACGATCGCCTGCACCGTCGCCAGGGTGTTCTTCACCCGGTGGTGCAACTCGCGGATCAGCAGCGTCTGGCGCTCCTCGGCGAGCCGGCGCTCCGTCACGTCGGCCACGACCCCGATCAGGCGGCGCGGCAGGCGGCCGGGGGCGTCGCGCTCGAAGCGCCCGGCGAAATCGAGGGTCCGCCAGACCCCGTCGCTGCGGCGGATGCGGCCCGACACCGACAGGACGCTGTCCTCGCGCAGGGCCCGGGTGATGGCGGCGCGAAAGCCGGGGCGGTCCTCGGGATGGAGCAGGGTCTCGAGGAATTCGCGCTTCCCCACGGCCCCGTCGGCGGGACTGCGCCCGAAGATCGCGAACATGCGCTCGTTCTCCCAGACGGCCTGGTCGTCGAGCATGTGCCACTCGAAGATCCCGAGGGCCGCGAGGGAGGTGGCGATGCGCAGGCGCTGCTCGCCGTCGCGGAGCGCGTTGCGGGCCTCCACATGGGTGGTCACGTCCTCGACCACGCCGACCAGGATCGTCGGCCGACCCATGCCCTCGCCGGCCGGGATGGCCTGCCCCCGGACGCCGACGGCGATGACGGCACCGTCCCGGGCCCGGCGCAGGCGGCACTCGAAGGCGAAGGGCGCGCCGTCGCGTAGGGCGGTGCGAACCTGGGCGCGGATGCGGGCGACCTCCCCGGCTTCCAGGGCGTCCTGCAGCACCGCCCAGGTGACCGGCCTGTCGGCGGCATGGCCCAGGAGATGGGCGGCCCGGCGCGAGAGGACGACCCGGCCGTCGGCGAAGTCGTAGCGCCACTCGCCGAGCCCCGCCGCCGTCAGGGCGGCGCGGTTCTCCTCGGCCCGCACGACCTCGTCGGGATCGACCGCCTCGACGACGAGGACCTGCAGGTCGTCGCGCCGCGCCGAGGGGCGGATGCGCATGTCGAGGCCGGTCCCGTCCGCGCGCAGCCAGCGCCGGATGCAGACGCGCTGGGCCACCGCGCCGAGGACCGAGAGCGCCCGCCCGTCGAGGGCGCCGGGCGCATAGCCGAGGAGTTCGCAGAGGTGGGGGTTGGCTTCCCGGACGAGGCCGGCGCCGTCGACGACGAGGAGACCGATGGGCGCCTGCGCGAAGGCCGTCCCGTGCAGGTCCCGCCCCGGCCCGGATGCCGGCCCCGGACCGGGCTCAGAGGCCGGGTCCGATCCGAGTCCCGCGATGGCAGATTTGTCCGAAGCGTCGTCCACGCCACATCCTCGCTCGGCGAGTCCGACGTCGTGTCAGGGACTCGCGACCGCGCTCCGCCCGCAGGCCGGCCCGCGGTCGGCGCCTATCAGACAACCGAAGGCCGGGCGGAACAAGGCCGGGCTGAAATGGGAGATGCGTGTTTCCCGTACAACCCCATCATAAGGATGACGGCGCCGCAGCGCCGGGGGCACGAGGACGACGGCGGCCCGGGCGGCGCTAGGGCCCGGTGCGTCGGAATTCGAGATAGCTCGGCGGACGCCCGGCCGCCAGGGCCTTGGCCTCGTAGCGGGTGCCGGGCCAGTCCGCCCAGGGCCGCATCCAGTCCGTCGCCGCCTCGGCGGTCCAGACGAGGTCCGGACGGCGCGCGGCGCGCACGAGGGTCCAGCCCGCATAGTCGTCGATGTCGCTGGCGAAGCGGAACACGCCGCCGGGCCTGAGCACGCGGGCGATCTCGGCCAGGGCCCCCTCGGAGACGAAGCGGCGCTTGCGCTGCCGGCGCTTCGGCCAGGGATCGGGATAGAGCAGGTAGACCCGGGTCAGGCTGGCATCCGGCAGGGCCGCGAGCAGGGTCGTCGCGTCCTCGTCCCAGACCCGGACGTTGCGCAGGGCGGCCTCGTCCACGGCGCGCAGCAGCTTGACGACCCCGTTCACGAAGGGCTCGGCCCCGATGATGCCGGTGCGGGGATGGGCGGCCGCCTGGGCGGCGAGGTGCTCGCCGCCGCCGAACCCGATCTCGAGCCAGACCTCGTCCACCGGCACCGGGAACAGGCTCGGCGGGTCGAGCCGGTCTCCGGCCGGCGGCAGGCTCAGGCGGAGGGCCGGCAGCAGCTCGGCCAGGCGCTGCTCCTGGCCGGCGCGCAGGCGCTTGCCCTTGCGGCGGCCGTAGAAGGCGCGGTCGGCGCCCTCCCCGACCGAGCCGTCCGCGCCGTGTCCGCCCGGATGGGGCGGGAGATGGTCCCGCCCCAGGTTCATGGGGTCAGGACAGGGCCGACTTGAGGCTGTCGGCGAGGTCGGTGCGCTCCCACGAGAAGCCACCATCGGCCTCCGGCGCGCGGCCGAAATGGCCGTAGGCGGAGGTGCGGGCGTAGATCGGCTTGTTGAGGCCGAGCTTCGTGCGGATGCCGCGGGGCGACAGGTCGAGGGCGTTCATCAGCACGTCCTCGAGCCGGGCCTCGTCGACCTGGCCGGTGCCGTGCAGGTCGACATAGATCGAGAGCGGCTTGGCGACGCCGATGGCGTAGGCGAGCTGGATCGTCGCGCGGGTGGCGAGGCCGGCCGCCACCACGTTCTTGGCGAGGTAGCGGGCCGCGTAGGCGGCCGAGCGGTCGACCTTCGTCGGGTCCTTGCCCGAGAAGGCGCCGCCGCCGTGGGGCGCCGCGCCGCCGTAGGTGTCGACGATGATCTTGCGGCCGGTGAGGCCGGCATCGCCGTCGGGACCGCCGATGACGAACTTGCCGGTGGGGTTCACGTGCCACACGGTCTCCTCGGAGACCCAGTTCTGCGGCAGGGCGGCCAGGATGTAGGGCTCGACGATGGCGCGCACGTCGGCCGAGTCGAGGGACTCGTCGAGGTGCTGGGTCGACAGCACGATCTGGGTCACGCCGACCGGGCGGCCGTTCTCGTAGCGGACCGTGACCTGGCTCTTGGCGTCGGGGCCGAGCTTGGCGGCGTCGCCCTGCTTCGCCTTGCGGGCGTCGGCGAGGTCCTTGAGGATCTTGTGGGCGTAGTAGATCGGCGCCGGCATCAGCTCGGGCGTCTCGTCGGAGGCGTAGCCGAACATGATGCCCTGATCGCCCGCGCCCTCGTCCTTATTACCGGACGAGTCCACGCCCTGGGCGATGTCGGCCGACTGGGCGTGCAGGTGGATGGCGATGTCGTTGTTCTTCCAGTGGAAGCCCGACTGCTCGTAGCCGATGTCCTTGACCGCCGCGCGGGTGAGCTCGGTGAGGTGGTCGAACGTCACCGAATCCGGGCCGCGCACCTCGCCCGCGATCACGATGCGGTTGGTGGTGGCCAGGGTCTCCACGCCGAGGCGCGCCTCGGGCATCGCCGCGAGGTAGGCATCCACGACGGTGTCGGAGATCCGGTCGCAGACCTTGTCGGGATGGCCTTCCGAGACCGATTCACTCGTGAACAGATAGTTCGAACGCGGCATTGAAGGCCCCCGATGCTGTGGGCGCCCAGGCTGTCGCGGCGCCGTTCCCGATGAACAGGGGCGAGTGTCTGGCAGGCTGCCCGCGCAGGGTCAAGCCGAAAGACCGGATAAATCCGCCAAAGCGAACGAACCGGCCGATAGATCAGTCGCCGAGCTGGCTGCCCATGGCGGTGAGGATCGCGGCGAACCGGCGCCGGTCCTGCTCCGGGAAATGCGTGTTCACGTGCCGGACCACCACGTCGGCGAGCCCGAGCCAGGGGTTGTCGGCGGCGTAGGCCTGCTGCGCCGCTTCCGAGAAGCCGGGCGCCGCGGGCTCGGCGGACGGCGCCTCGTCCCCGCGCTCCAATCCGTCGAAGAAGTAGGCGATCGGCACCCCGGTCAGGCGGCTGAAGGTGTCGAGATGGATCGCGCTGATCCGATTGGTCCCCTTCTCGTATTTCTGCAGTTGCGCGGCGGACATCCCGAAGCTCTGGGCGACGCGCTTCTGGGTCAGGGATGCCCTCTTGCGCTGCTCGGCGATGCGCTGCCCCACATGCACGTCCCGTGCGTCGGTCTTCTGCCCGGCCATCTCGCCCGTCCCACGCTCTGCTGCGAGCCCTCGGCAACGCCAGGGCATGATGAGGTCTCGACCTTAGGGCCCCGGGGAGGGCTTCGTTGCAGGGACGACGTGCCGCCCCCGCGCCCGGCGGGACGGTATGGCTCCCTCCCGCATGCGTCAAACCGAAGCGTGCGCCGAGCGGCGCGGCGCGCGGCGATCATGTGGACAATCCGCTCCGCCCCGCATGCCGGCGGACAGAGGCTCCGTCGGCAGGCCGGCGCAAGACCGGGTCGGCGTCGACCGATCAAGAAACGATCATGCCCGCTTTCGCGCCGGGAACGGTCAGGATTCTTGACCGATCCTGAAAGAATATACGGCACGCCTATATTTCTCGCATCCTAACGTTTTCGCGAGGGTCTGATGATGTAAAACTGATCAGGCACGCCTATACTCGGGTTCAACGGCGCTGCGAAGGCAGCGCACGAAAGGACCTTTCGATCCATGACTATGGGACATCATCAGCACAGCGCCACGATCCTGCCCTTCCGCACCGGGCCGAGGACGTCGGCACAGGGGCCGAGCCGGATCGGCAAGACGGATGCGCAGACCAAGGGACAGCGCCTGCCCCCAGTGGCCGTCTACGACAGCTGGTACCACCAGGCCGCCATCGAGGAGGCCTCGCGGACCCGCAAGCCCTGAGGCCGGGGCCACCTGGCCCCATCAATGACGCGTCAGACCGCGACCCGGCGCTCGTGCCGCCACAGCGCCACGGCATGCCGGCGCGCCTCGTAGGCCCGCCGCACCCGCGAGCCCTCCTCCCCTCGGCCCTCGGGCGCGTAGCCGAAACGCAGAACGCCGTCCGGGCCATGCAGGCGGGTCACCTCGGAGCGCCAGACCTGGTCGGCACGGGCGAGGCCCGCCTCGGTCTCGGCCAGTCGGTTCATATCCATCGGTGTGGTCCTGCGGGGTGAGCACGGGTAACGCCGGCGGGCACCATTGGGTCCCGCGCCCGGCCCCACGGCGTACCGGCGCCGCGGCCGTTCAGCCGCGGGCGGCCCCGGGGATCGGCAGTGCGTTCGCGCGCTTGACCTGACCGAGGGCGAAACTCGATTCGATCGCCGCGACGCCGTCGAGGCGGGTGAGCTTGTCCTTGAGGAAGCGCTCGTAGGCCTCCAGGTCCTCGACCACGATCCGCAGCAGGTAGTCGCGCTGCCCGGTCATCAGGTAGCAATCGACCACCTCCGGCCAGCGGGCGACGGCCACGGCGAAGCGGTCGAGTTCCTCCTCCCGCTGGCGCTCCAGCTTCACCGAGGCGAAGACGCTGACCGGCAGGCCGACCGCGACCTGGTCGAGGACGGCGACGTAGCCCCGGATCACCCCCGCCGCCTCGAGGAGGCGCACCCGCCGGGCGCAGGGCGAGGCGGAGAGGCCGACTCGGTCGCCGATCTGCTGCACGGTGAGCCGGGCATCCTCCTGGAGGCAGGCGAGGATCCGGCGATCGATGGCGTCGAGAACCGGTTTTGGCATGCGTGGGCTCCCCCGGGCGCTTCGACAGCGTATCTGTGCCACGGCGCGGCGCGACGGCAAGGCTTTTTGGCCAGTTTCGCCGCGGCGGCGCGATTAGGATCGGACCATGAGCGATCCGCGACTGCCCTACCTCGCCGCCCTGGCCGCCAAGAGCCTCTGGCTCTCGACCTGGACGATCCACCACGCCAACCACCTGCGCGCCTCCGCCGACGGGCTGAAGGTGGGCGGGCACCAGGCCTCGTCGGCGTCCCTCTGCGCGATCATGACGGCGCTCTACGGCGCGGTGCTGTGCCCCGAGGACCGGGTCGCGGTCAAGCCGCATGCGAGCCCGATCTTCCACGCCCTGCAATACCTGTTCGGCCACCAGACCCGGCAGAAGCTGGAGAATTTCCGGGGCTTCGGCGGCGCCCAGTCCTATCCCTCGCGCACGAAGGACGTGGACGACGTCGACTTCTCCACCGGTTCGGTCGGGCTCGGCGTGGCGCAGACCCTCTTCGCGTCCCTGACCCAGGACTATGTGCGCGCCAAGGGCTGGGGCGGCGACCGGCCCGAGGGCAAGATGGTGGCGCTGATCGGCGACGCCGAGATGGACGAGGGCAACATCTTCGAGGCCCTGCTGGAGGGCTGGAAGCACGGCCTGCGCAACACCTGGTGGATCGTCGACTACAACCGCCAGAGTCTCGACGCGGTGGTGCGCGAGGGGCTGTGGGCGAAGTTCGAGGCGATGTTCGCCAACTTCGGCTGGGACGTGGTGGTGCTGCGCCACGGCTCGCTCCAGCGCGCCGCCTTCGCGGAGCCGGGCGGCGCCCGCCTGAAGGACTGGATCGAGGCCTGCCCGAACCCGGTCTACTCGGCGCTGGCCTTCCAGGGCGGCGCGGCCTGGCGCCGGCGCCTGACGGAGGAGCTCGGCGACCAGGGCGCGGTCTCGGCCCTGATCGACCGGCGCTCGGACGCGGAGCTCGCCGCCCTGATGGGCAATCTCGGCGGCCACGACTTAGCCATGCTGCTCGAAGCCTTCGAGGCGGCCCGCGCCCATGACCGCCCGGTCTGCTTCATCGCCTACACGATCAAGGGCCACGGCCTGCCCCTCGCCGGCCACAAGGACAACCACGCCGGCCTGCTGACGCCGACCCAGATCGAGGGCTTCCGGGCCGAGATGGGAATTCGGCCCGGCCACGAATGGGACCCCTTCGAGGGTCTCGACGTGGAGCCCGACGCCATGCGCCGCTTCCTCGCCGAGGTGCCCTTCGTGCAGCGCGGACGCCGCCGATACGAGGCGCCGGCCATTCCCGTGCCCGACCGCCTCGCGGCTCCGAAGCAGGCCGCGCTCTCGACGCAAGGAGGGTTCGGCCTGATCCTGCACGAGATCGCCAAGACCGACTCCGCCTTCGCGGCGCGCATCGTCACCACCTCCCCCGACGTCACGGTCTCGACCAATCTCGGCGCCTGGGTGAACCGGCGCGGCCTCTTCGCCAAGGAGACGGTGGCCGACCTCTTCCGCAAGGAGCGCATCCCCTCGACCTTCAACTGGACCTTCGCGCCGTCCGGCCAGCACCTCGAACTCGGCATCGCCGAGTCGAACCTGTTCACCGCGCTCTCGGCCCTGGGCCTGTCGCATTCGATCTTCGGCGAGCGCCTGCTGCCGGTGGGGACCCTCTACGATCCCTTCATCGAGCGCGGCCTGGATGCCCTGAACTACGCCTGCTACCAGGACGCGCGCTTCCTCCTGGTGGCGACCCCGGCGGGCGTCACCCTCGCGCCCGAGGGGGGCGCCCACCAGTCGATCAAGACGCCGCTGATCGGCATGGGGCAGGACGGCCTCTCGGCCTTCGAGCCCGCCTTCGTGGACGAGCTCGCGGTGCTCCTGCGCTTCGCCTTCGCGCACATGCAGCGCTCCGGCCCCGCCGAGCCGGACCCGCTGACCTGCCTGCCCGATGCGGCCGGCGGCTCGGCCTATTTCCGGCTCTCGACCCGCAGCCTGGAGCAGCCGACCCGGGAGATCGGCCCAGATCTCGCCGCCGCCATGGCGGCGGGCGCCTACTGGCTGCGCCGGCCCGGTCCGAACGCCGAGGTGGTCGTCGCCTACCAGGGCGCCGTCGCCCCCGAGGCCATCGCCGCCACGGGGCTGATGGCCGAGGACCGGCGCGACGTCGGCCTCCTCGCCGTCACCTCCGCCGACCGGCTGCAGGCGGGCTGGACGGCGGCGCAGGGCCTGCGCGAACGGGGATCGCCAGAGGCGTCGAGCCACATCGAGCGCCTGCTCGCCGACGTGCCCGCCCAATGCGGCCTCGTCACCGTCCTCGACGGCCATCCGGCCACCCTCGGCTGGCTCGGCTCGGTGAAGGGCCACCGCACCCGGGCGCTCGGCGTCTCGCAGTTCGGCCAGACCGGAACGATCGCCGACCTCTACCGTCACTTCGGCATCGACGCGCGCGGCATCGCCACGGCGGCCCAGGCCATCGCCCCGGGCCGGCAGATCCGGCACCTGCGCCTGGCCTGAGCGGGGCCCCGGGCGATGCCCCCTGCCCCGGCCCCCTCCGGCAGCGCGGGCGTGATGCGCGTGCCGCGCCGCTGCGCCGGAGGGAGCGGCCCGCTATGAGACGGTCCGGGACGGCGGCGCGGGGCCGCCCGTCGCGACATCCTGGGAGAGACCGATGCGTGCCGTCACCTACACCGAAGGCGCCCGGATCGATGCGCCGGACGCCCTCCTCGACACCACCTTTCCCGATCCTGTTCCAACCGGACGCGACCTTCTCGTGCGGGTGGAGGCCGTCTCGGTGAACCCGATCGACACCAAGGTGCGCCAGGGCGCCTACAGGCAGGGCTGCGAGCCGAAGATCCTCGGCTGGGATGCGGCCGGAACCGTGGTCTCGGTCGGACCGGAGGCGCGCCTGTTCAAGCCCGGCGACGCGGTGTTCTACGCCGGTGCGCTCGACCGGCCGGGCAGCAACGCCGCGTTCCAGTGCGTGGACGAGCGCCTCGTCGGTGCCAAGCCGGCCTCCCTCGATTTCGCCGCCGCCGCGGCGCTGCCGCTCACCGCGCTGACCGCCTGGGAGATGCTGTTCGACCGGCTCGACGTCGCCAGGCCCGTGCCGGGTGCCGCCCCCGCGATCCTAATCGTCGGCGGCGCCGGCGGCGTCGGCTCGATCGCGATCCAGCTCGCCCGGCAGCTCACGGACCTCACCGTGATCGCCACGGCCTCGCGCCCCGAGACGGCGCAATGGTGCCGGGACCTCGGCGCCCACCACGTGATCGACCATGCGAAGCCCCTCGCCGCCGAGGTCGCGGCGCTCGGTCTTCCCGGCGCGCCCGGGTTCGTGTTCGCGACGACGCAGACCGGTGCGCATCTCCCGCAGATCATCGAGCTCCTCGCGCCGCAGGGACGCCTCGGCCCGATCGACGACCCCGAGACCCTGGACGTGATGCCGCTCAAGGCCAAGAGCCTGTCGCTGCACTGGGAGCTGATGTTCACCCGCTCGCTGTTCCAGACCGCCGACATGGACCGGCAGCACGCGATCCTGACCGAGATCGCCCGCCTGATCGATGCGGGACGGCTGCGCACGACGTTGAGCGAGACCTTCGGTCCGATCGACGCCGCCAACCTGGCACGGGCCCACGCGCTCATCGAGAGCGGGACGGCGAAGGGCAAGGTCGTCCTCGCCGGGTTCGACGACTGATCCGGCGGGTGAAGCGTCCCGGCCCCTATCGGCCGGGCGTGAGCACGGGCTCGGGAGCGTGACCGCCGGCGGCGGACAGATTGGCCTGCAGGGCCGCCTTCGGCATCAGCATGTGGACGCCCTTGTTGCCGTCCACCGTCTGGGTGATGCGCAGGTTCCCGGCCAGCGAGCACAGCATGTAGGCCTGGTTGCGGGTCAGGGTGGTGCGCGCGCAGACGTGACGCACCATCTCGCGCACGGCCTGGCGCATGGCCTCGTCGAGGCTCTCGTGCAGGCCGATCGACATCAGGTCCGTCGGCGTCTCGGCGAAGGGCCAGGAATAGCCGAGGTCCTTGCGCACCGTGAGGCGGAACGTGCCGGTCAGCCCGGTCTCCAGGGCGGTGATGCAGACCTCGCCGTCGCCCTGCACGCCGTGACCGTCGCCGGCGTAGAAGCCCGCGCCCGGATTGTAGACGGGCAGGTAGAGCGTGGTGCCGACCTTGAGCTCCTTGTTGTCCATGTTGCCGCCGAACCCGCGCGGCACCGGCGATCCCACCCGGCCCCAGGCGGCGGGCGGGGCCGTGCCCATGATGCCGAAGAACGGATCGAGCGGCAGTTCCGTGCCCCAGGGCAGCACCGCGACGCCCCGGGCGACGTCGATGTCGGGGTGGATGGTCTCGTAGTCGGTGAATTCGTCCGGCAGGGTGCCGAGGAGCGGCAGGATCGCCACGAAGCCCCAGTCCATGCGGAACTTCAGGTCCAGGATCTCGACCTGGAGCACGTCGCCGGGCTCGGCGCCGCGCACATGGACCGGGCCGGTGACGAAATGCGGCCCGGCCCCTTGCACCAGCGTATCGAGGGCGAGGCGATAATCCTCGGGCACCCGCGCGGGATCGGGGTGGAGCGATTCCCGTCCCCCCGCCGGAAAGGAATGCAGCGTGACGGTGTCGCCGGAGGCGATCTCGAGCACGGGCGGCAGCGCGGCGTCGAAGTAGCCCAGCACCATGGCCTCGGGCGTGGCGGGAATCTCGTGATGCTGCGACATGGGGGCTCCTCGGGGGTCGGGTCAGACGGCGATGTGACGCGAGACGGCGGCGTGGGTCAGGGTTTCGCGCGCGCCCTGCTCGACCACGCTGCCGCGCGAGAGCACGACGAAGGCGTCGGCGAGCCGGATCGCGAAATCGAGGTATTGCTCCACCAGGACCACGGTGATCCGGCCCTTGAGGCTCTCGATCACCGTCTCGATGGCCGAGACGATGGACGGCTGGATGCCCTCCGTCGGCTCGTCGAGGAGCAGGATGCGGGGACGCGTCGTCAGGGCACGCGCGAGGGCGAGTTGCTGCTGCTGGCCGCCCGAGAGATTGCCGCCCGGGCGGTGCCAGAGGTCGCGCAGGGCCGGGAACAGGGCCACGGCCTCCTCGATGGCGCCGCTGCGCTCGAGCCCATGGGCGCGGGCGGCGACGCGCAGGTTCTCGGCGACGGTCAGATCGCCGAAGATCTCGCGGCCCTGGGGAACGAGGGCGAGCCCTGAACGGGCGCGCCGGTCCGTGGGCAGCCGGGTGATCTCGGCCCCGTCGAGCCGGATCGTCCCGCGGCTCGCCGGAATCGAACCGGTGAGGCAGCGCAGCAGCGTGGTCTTGCCGGCGCCGTTGCGCCCGAGCACGGCGAGGCAGGCCCCCGGCGCGACGGCCAAGTCGATCTTCCGCAGCACCTGCGCGCTGCCGTAATGCTGGTCGAGCCCCGACACGGCGAGTCCGGCCGGGCGGGCGAGCGGGGAAGCGGGGACGCTGCTCATCGGCCGAGGAAGACCTCGATCACGCGGGCATCGGCCCGGGCGGCGGCCATGCCGCCCTCGAACAGGGTTCGGCCCTCGTGCAGCACGGTGACCCGGTCGGCCACCGCCTCGACGAAGGCCATGTCGTGCTCGATCACCAGGATGGCCCGGTCGGGCCGGCGCAGCGTGCCGATCAGTTCGGCGGTGCGGGCGGTCTCGGCATCGGACAGGCCGGCCACCGGCTCGTCGAGGAGGATGACGCGGGGCTCCGAGGCCAGCACCATGCCGATCTCGAGCCATTGCTTCTCGCCATGCGCCAGGGCGCCGGCGCGGGTGTCGGCGCGGGCCTCCAGGCCGGTCTCGGCGAGGGCGGAGGCGAGGCGGCCCGCCCGTTCCCGCGCCGGGCATTCGGGACCGCACCCGATGACCAGGTTCTCGCGCACGGTCAGGGCCGGGAAGACGCTCGGCTTCTGGAATTTCCGGCGCACGCCGGCCCGGGCGATCTCGGCCTCGGAGCGCTTCGTCAGGTCCTGCGTGTCGCCCAGGAGAATCCGCCCGGATCTGGCCCGGGCGATCCCCGTGATCGCGTCGAGCAGGGTGGTCTTGCCCGCCCCGTTCGGGCCGATCACGGCACGGACCTCGCCGGGATCGACGGCGAGCGACAGGGAATCGAGCGCCTGGAAGGCCCCGAAGACGACGCTGAGATTGTCGATGACGAGCGCGCTCATGGCCGCGCTCCGTCCCGTCGCAGCCAGGTCGGCTTGAGGCGGAGGCCGGCGAGGTCGAGCAGGCCGTTGGGCAATCCGAGCACCACCACGAGGACGAGGCCCGAGAGGATGAAGGGCCAGGCCTCCGGCATCGCCGCGCTGAGCCAGAACTTCAGGGCGTTCACCGCCACGGCCCCGATCACCGCGCCGCCGAGCCGCCCCATGCCGCCGATCGCGACCCAGACGGCGATCTCGATGGAGAGATCGGGGCTGAGAATCCGCGGATTGATGATGCCGACCTGGGGCACGTAGAGGATGCCCGCCAGCGCGGCGATGCCGGCGGACAGGCACCAGATTCCGAGCTTCAGCCGCGTGGTGCCGTAGCCGAGGGTGCGCAGGCGGGCCTCGTCGTCGCGGCAGGCGAGCATCCGGCGGCCGAGCCCGCTCACCACCAGGGCCCGTGCGCCGACCAGAACGCCCGCGAGGACGAGGAGGGCCGCGACGGCCAGGCCCGTGACGACGGCGGGGGCGCCCATCGGCCAGCCGAACAGGAGCGGGAAGCCGGTCATGCCGTTGTTGCCGCCCAGACCGGTATCGTTGCGAAACATCAGCAGCATCGCGACGTAGACGAGAGCCTGGCTGATGATCGAGAAGTAGACCCCGTTCACCCGCGAGCGGAACGAGGCGAGGCCGAACACGAAGGCCACCCCCACCGCCAGCACCAGGGCGAGGGCCAGGGCGTAGGACGCGCTGGTCATTCCGGCCCAGTAGAGCGGCAGGCTCTTCCAGCCCATGAACTGCATCAGGTCCGGCGCCACGCCCGTGACCGCGTAGGCATGCGCCAGGAGGTGCATGGCGCAGACATAGCCGCCGATGGCGAAGAACAGGCCGTGACCGAGGCTGAGGATGCCGAGATAGCCCCAGACGAGGTCGAGGGAAACGGCCAGGATCGCGAAGGCCGCGAGCTGCCCGACCATGTTGACGAGATAGGGGGCGGGCTGCAGCGCCAGGAGCCCGATCGCGGTCGCGACGATCAAGGCTATGAGTCCGGCGAGCAAGGGATCGCCCCCGAGGGCCGGGCCGATCCGCCAGCCCGGCGCACCGCCCGCCACGTCCAGGGTCGCGCTCATCGCCGGCGCCTCACGGCGAACAATCCCTCGGGCCGACGCTGCAGGAACAGGATGATGCCGACCAGCACGATCACCTTGGCGGCGACCGCGCCGTAAAGCGGTTCGATCAGCACGTTCGCCCCGCCGATGCCGAGGGCCGCCACCAGGGTTCCGACCACGGTGCCGACGCCGCCGAGCACCACCACCATGAAGCTGTCGACGATGAAGGTGGCGCCCATGCCGGGATTGACGCTGTAGATCGGGCAGAGGGCCACCCCCGCGAGACCGGCCAGTCCGGAGCCGAATCCGAAGGCGAGCCGGTCGACCCGGCGGGTGCGGATGCCGAGACAGGCGGCCATGCCGCGGTTCTGGGTCACGGCGCGGATGTCGAGCCCGAGCGGCGTGCGCTTCAGGATCAGCAGCGTGAGCAGCAGGGTGACGGCCGCGAAGGCGATGGCGAAGAGGCGGTTCCAGGTGACGACGAAATCGGCGTAGAGCGGCACGCCGCCGCTGACGTAGGGCGGCATCGCGAATTGCAGGTTCTGCGATCCCACCGCCAACCGCACCCCGTTGACCAGGAACAGGCTCACGGCCCAGGTCGCGAGGAGACTCATCAGCGGGCGCCGATAGAGGTGGCGCAGGATCAGGGCCTCGATGACGATGCCGACCAGGGCCGAGGCCAGGAACGCCACCGGGATCGCGGCGAGGAGATAGGCGTCGAGCCAGCCCGGCGCGAACCGGCGGACGAGCTCCTGCACCCCGTAGGTGGCGTAGGCGCCGATCATGATGAACTCGCCCTGGGCGAGATTGATCACCCCCATCAGCCCGAAGATGATCGCAAGCCCGGCGGCGGCCATGAACAGGATGCTGGCGAAGCTCAGGCCGTTGTAGAGCACGGCGAGACCGTTCCCGATCGCGACGGCGCGCCCGACCCGGGCGAGGCCCTCGTCGAGGGCCGCACGGAAGGCCGGATCGGTGCGATAGGCCGGGTCGGTCTGGAGGGCCGAGAGGCGCGAGGAGGCCGCCCCCGAGGGCGCGTCGGACACCGCGCGGATCGCGGCGAGGCGACGGGCGGGATCGGGCGACGACAGGGCCGCGGATTGTGCGACCGCCCCGATGGAGGCCCGCAGGCCGGCATCGCTCTCGGCGGCCTGCGCCCGCAGCAGCACATCGTCCGGCACCGAGCCGATCCGACGCTCCAGGGTCGCCAGGCCGATCCGGCGCGCCTCGACGCCCGGTGCGGTCAGAAGGGTCGCGGCCCCGAACGCGGTCTCCACGAGGGCGCGCTGGCGCAGGCCGAGCACCGGGGAGCGGCCGCCCGAGGCCGGGCGGATCGAACCGCCCGCGGCCTCGGTGCCCTCGCCCGCGCCCGCCCGGTCGAGCAGCAACGCCGTCTCGCCGAGGCAGGCGAGGCGGCGGTCGAGAAGCGCGCGCAGCGTCGTGGCCGCCCAGGTCAGGTCAGCCGTGTCGATATCCGCCGCTCTGCGAAGGAGGGATTCGACGGCCCGCGTCTGCGCCGCGCCGTCCCCGCACAGGGCCGCGGCGAAGGCGGCCCGATCGAGCGGCGGCCCCGCCGCGGAGGCGGGCTGGACCGCCAGGCAGCAGGCCATGAGCAGGAGGCCGCACAGCCCGGCCCTGAACCGTTCCCAGCCCTCAACCATACGGGCTGAACGGCACGGGCTTGGGGGCGTCGGGCGACTGCCAGAGGATGTCGAAGCTCTGCTTCTCGTTGACGGAGCCGATGAAGACGCCCCGGGCGACGTAGTTGTTCTCGCCCGTCATCGTCAGCGTGTAGCCGGACGGATCGGCAAAGCTCAGGCCCGCGAAGGCCTTGCGCACCTCCGGCACGTCGAAGCTGCCGGCCTTGGCGGCGGCCAGCGCCCAGAGCTGGACGCTGTCATAGGCCGAGACCATCGGATCGATGACCGTGTCGGCGCTGAAGGGCACGGACTTGGCCTTCACGTAGGCCGCCCATTCGGACAGGAACCGGGCGTTGGCCTCGGCCTTGGCCGCCTGGAGATAGGCCCAGCAATTGAGGTGTCCGACGAGGGGCGCGGTGTCGAGGCCCTCGAGATCGGCTTCCACCATGTCGAGGCCGAGAATCGGCACGTCGGTGGCGCGGATGCCCTGGTTGGCGAATTCGCGCAGGAAGTCGGGAATCGACGAGCCCACCACGGTGAGCACGACGATGGGCTGACCGCCGGGCTCCGCGGCGAAGCTGCGGATCTGGTTCACCAGGGTCTGGAAGTTGGAGAAGCCGAGCGGCACGTACTCCTCGCGCCAGGCCGTCTCCGCCACGCCCTTGGATTTCCAGTAGGCCTTGAGCTGCTTGTTGATGGTGCGCGGCCAGACGTAGTCCGAGCCGATCATGAAGAAGCGCTTCGCGCCGACGCCCTCGGTCCCCATCAGGTAATCGACCGCCGGCAGCACCGAGCTGGCCGGCGGAGAATTCACGTAGACGATGTTCTTCGAATTCTCGTCGCCCTCGAAGTGGAGGGGATAGAACAGCAGCCCGTCGTTCTGCTCGACCACCGGCAGGACGGATTTGCGCGAGACGGAGGTCCAGCAACCGAACAGGGCCGCGACCTTTTCCTGCTGCAGCATCTGGCGGCCGATCTGCGCGTAGAGCGGCCAGTCCGAGGCCGGATCGGACGTCACCACCTCGATGCGCCGGCCGTTCACCCCGCCCCGGGCGTTGATCCCGTCGGCCGCCATGCGCACGACGTGGTTCAGGCGTCCTTCGAGGTTGGCCATGGTGCCCGAGGACGAGAACAGGCAGCCGAGCTTGACCGTGTCGGCGGCCCAGGCCGGGCGGATGATGGCGGGCGCGGACAGGGTCGCCGCCGTTCCCAGGAAGCCGCGTCTCGTGAATTCGACCATCGCTCTCGCCTCGTCCCGTGACGGGCTGGATTGTCAGAGTTGTGAGAGTTCTGAGGAAGGCCAAATAGACTGCAGAGCCGACGTGCCTTGCGCAAAACCGCGGCGTTCCGCACATCGGGCGTGCGGTCGAGCATCGTAAACGTCAAAATTTGCATCAGCGGAGCGCGCGCCGTTTGCAGGCGCGGCGCGCGCATTCGACTTCTCAGCGCCACGGGCCGGCGGTTCGTTTCTTGCTCAGGACCCTCAGGACCGTCTCGGTTCACCGCGCGAGGGCCTTCGTGCATGCGTCGATCCCGACACACCGATCAAGAGATCGCTTTCCTCCTGCGGGAAGCGGAGAACGGAACGGCGATCGCCGCGATCTGCAGCACCGCGCATGTCTCCCTCGGCACGTTCTACCGCTGGCGTCGGCGCTTCGGGGGATTGCCGCCGGCGGCTGTCGCGCGCCTTGGCGAGGTCGAGCGGGAGAATGCGCGCCTGCGCAGCGAGATCGGCGCACTCCGGCAGGCCCTGCTGGCGCTCGCACGCACGGACGAGCCGACCCGAAGCCGGACGAGGGCCGCCGCGCCGCCGTCGCCGCCCATCGCCCCACCGCGCTTCCGTGGCAGCCATGCCTCGATCGGGCGCTACGCCTCCGTCAGGACCGCGACCGGACATTGATCGATGCGCGTCTCCTTTTGAGAGCGGACCGCCTCTGCCAACGGCGTTCCGGCCCCGGGCGCGTCAGGCGGCCGCCGCCTTCGCCTCCCGGCGGCGGGCGGTGAGAATCCACTCCGTGTAGCCGTTCGGCTGCTCGCGGCCCTTGAACACGAGATCGCAGGCCGCCGCGAAGGCCGGACCGTCATAGGCCGGGGCCATGGGACGGTAGAGGGGATCGCCGGCGTTCTGGCGGTCGACGACCTTGGCCATGCGCCGCAGCGTTTCCATCACCTCCGCCTCGCTCACGACGCCGTGGCGGAGCCAATTGGCGATGTGCTGGGACGAGATCCGCAAGGTGGCGCGGTCCTCCATCAGGCCGACGTCGTGAATGTCCGGGACCTTGGAGCAGCCCACCCCCTGGTCGATCCAGCGCACAACGTAGCCGAGGATGCTCTGGACGTTGTTCTCGACCTCCTGCTGCACGTCGTCGGGGGCGAAGTTCGACTGGGCGAGCGGGATCTGCAGGATTTCGTCGAGGGCCGAGCGGGGACGGCGGGCGAGTTCCCCCTGGCGCGCGCGGACGTCCGTCTCGTGGTAGTGCAGGGCGTGGAGCGTCGCGGCCGTGGGGGACGGCACCCAGGCCGTGCTCGCGCCGGCCTTCGGATGCGCGCCCTTCTGCATCAGCATGTCGGCCATGGCGTCGGGCGCCGCCCACATGCCCTTTCCGATCTGCGCCCGGTCGAGAAGGCCGCAGGCGAGCCCGACGTCGACGTTGTTCTCCTCGTAGCCCTTGATCCAGGGCGTCGCCTTCATGTCGTTCTTGCGGATGACCGGACCGGCCTCCATCGCGGTGTGGATCTCGTCCCCGGTCCGATCGAGGAAGCCGGTGTTGATGAACACCACCCGCCCGGCCGCGGCCGCGATGCAGGCCGCCAGGTTCACCGTCGTGCGGCGCTCCTCGTCCATGATGCCCATCTTGAGCGTGTCGGCCTCGAGCCCCAGCATCCCCTCGACCCGGTCGAACAGCTCGGCCGCGAAGGCGACCTCCTCGGGACCGTGCATCTTCGGCTTGACGATGTAGACCGAGCCCGTCCGACTGTTGCGGACGGCGGACTCGCCCCGCAGGTCGTGGATCGCGATCGCGGCCGTCAGGGCCGCGTCCAGGATGCCCTCCGGAATGTCCCGCCCCTCGGCGTCCAGAACCGCATCCGTGTCCATGTGGTGACCGACGTTGCGCACCAGCATCAGCGAGCGCCCCGGCAGGACGACCTCGCCGCCGTTCGGCGCGATGTAGTGCCGATCCGGATTGAGGCGGCGCTCCTGGGTGCGCCCGTCCTTCTGCAGGGTCGCCGAGAGCGTGCCCTTCATGAGCCCGAGCCAGTTGCGGTAGACCGCGACCTTGTCCTCGGCATCGACCGTCGCGACCGAATCCTCGAGATCCATGATGGTCGAGATCGCGGATTCGAGCTGGATGTCGGCGACCCCCGACGCGTCGAACCGGCCGATCCGGTGGGTGCGGTCGATGACGATCTCGATATGCAGGTTGTGGTGGCGCAGGAGCAGCGCCGACGGCATGCCGGCGCGCCCGCGATAGCCGGCGAAGGCGTCGGGCCGGGCGAGCGGCAGGGTGTCGCCGCTGTTCATGTTGCCGACGAGCTGGCCGTCCTCCACCGCGTAGGTGACGACGTCGGCGTGGCGTCCGCCCGCCAGGGGCACCATGCGATCGAGGTAGGCGCGGGCGCGGGTGACGACGCGGGCGCCGCGCGTGCGATTGTAGGCCGGTCCCCGGACGGCGCCGCCCTCTTCCGAGACGGCGTCGGTGCCGTAGAGCGCGTCGTAGAGCGAGCCCCAGCGGGCATTGGCCGCGTTCAGGGCGTAGCGCGCATTCGAGATCGGCACGACGAGCTGCGGCCCGGCGATCCGGGCGATCTCGTCGTCGACGTTCTCGGTGCGCACCCTGACGGAACCCGGATCGGGGAGCAGGTAGCCGATCTCGCGCAGGAAGGCGCTGTAGGCCGCCTGTTCGACCGGCTTGCCCGCGCGCGCCCGGTGCCAGGCGTCGATCTGATCCTGAAGGGCGCCGCGCTTGGCGAGCAGGGCGCGGTTCTTCGGCGTCAGGTCGCGCACGATGGCGCCGAGTCCTCCCCAGAACACCTCCGGCGAGATCCCGGTCCCGGGCAGCGCCTCCCCGACCACGAAGTCGTGGAGCCCACGCGCCACGTTCAGGCCGCCGATACTCACCCGGTCCATACGAAATCTCTCAACGTCTTGCGAAAGCAGCGCCTCGGTAGCAGACGAGAAATCCGCAAGGTAGACGGAAGAGGACGCCGAGCGTGACACATCCGCGATCTCTTCATGCCACGCTCTTCGTGCCCCTTGCGGTGCCTGTTGGGCCTCACCCGCGTCGCAGCCGAGCCAGCCCCCGCGCCCGGCAACGGCGAAGGCAGGCACGCGTTACTCGATCGAACCGCTGACGCGATTCCGGCGCTGTCGCCAAACGACCTCGGCACGGCGCACACCGCGCGGCGCAGCCGAACCGTGTCCGCATCGGCCGCAGCACCCAGCGCAGAAACGGCGCCGTCTCACGGCCCACGCACCCGACACGGTCCCGAACATCTGACCTTCGCCTCCGGAGCCCTCGCAGACATCCCATCGCGCCTG
Organism: Methylobacterium sp. FW306-05-D; assembly: GCF_058782155.1. Lineage (NCBI taxonomy): Bacteria > Pseudomonadati > Pseudomonadota > Alphaproteobacteria > Hyphomicrobiales > Methylobacteriaceae > Methylobacterium > Methylobacterium sp. FW306-05-D. The sequence continues at coordinate 109,462 of NZ_JBYSXL010000004.1, read as the reverse complement.
GAGGCTTCCAAAGACCCGTTGCGCGGAGCCCCCGCATCGGTTACCAGAGCGACACGGTCAGCACCCGTAGCTCAGCTGGATAGAGCGTTGCCCTCCGAAGGCAAAGGTCACACGTTCGAATCGTGTCGGGTGCGCCAATAAAACCAAGCACTTAGATCGGCTCATGCTCAGGCCAAAATGGCTTGCGGAAGCGCTGCGGAAGCAAGCGGCACGAATCTTCTTTTTCGTATAACGGACCGCACGCCCGCCCGTCAGAGCGAGTTATGATTCGCCTGCCCGGTTATAGACGCTTAAGCATCAGCCCCTATCCGATCCGGCCCACCTTAGCCGCCGGATGGCATGTCAGCCTCACCCGCCTTCTCAATCGAGCATCCCGACGTCGCAGCTTGGCGCCAGGGCTTCATGACCCTGAAGCCCAGTGTGCGGCTGGCGCCTCGATTGGTCGAAATGGATCGTCGACATCCACGACGGCAGCGGCCGGCATATCGGCACCCTGAATTTCACCGACGTGCGTGAGCAGCGCCAAGCAGCCTGAAGGGCAATGGGACTATGACGATCAAGACGACGTTCCTGATCCAGACGTTCACGATCAAGCGCAAGCGTCTGGTGTCAGGCGACCGCAAGGTCTCGCCGACCGAGAGCGGCGCGCTGAAGAAGGCCGAGGCGATCGCCGGCCGCACGCCGGCACGGCGGCGCTCCGCGTGATGGCGGACGACGAGACCGGCGAGCTTGAGGGCGTCACGATCCTCGGCCAGTCCGGTGAAGTGCTGGACGATTTTGCCGAGAGCTTGCAGGCTGGCTAAAACGGTGGCCTTATGAAGCAAATGCACCAAGGGGTTCGGCACAGTGAGCCGCTTGGATCGCAGCTTGACGTTCATGCCAATTAGTCCCACCTCTTCGTCTGCGGATCCTTTCGGAGGCCGTACACACAGACAAACGGAGAGTTAGATGGACGCGACTTACCGCGTAATAAACCTGGTCGATCGCAGCGAGGTAGGCCAAACAGCAGCCTCGCCGGAACTGGCCAAATTGGTGGCAGAAGGACTAAATCGGTCCTGTCGTCTTGGGCTTGAGCGTACCGATTGGTCAGACAATTACGGTAGACTAAAGCCATACCGCACCATTGTCGTTGAGGCAGAGCCCGCCGCGGGTGTATGGGATCTTGGGGCCTGACGAAGTAGCCGCGTCAACTCAGCCTAACGGAGGCGGCGACACATAGGTTCGCCGCTTCTCATAAACGAGTCAGTCCTTGCAACACAAGTTTTGCGCAATTTCTCAAGCAATATTCTTAGCTGCCTTAAGTAATGTGTCGAGATCTGCCGCAATCAAGCTTTGATTTTCTTCCTTTTCAGGGTCAATCGTCCATTCCAAGGTCCAAAAATCATTTGTCGAAATAGCTTTAGCTCTCTGCTTTGGAGAAACCCAATCTTCTGCTCCGACGCCAACGTCGGACTCCCAATGCTCTACAGATGATAGGTCATCTTTGTGGGGATTGTGTGTAAGAATTAAACTATAAGCGTGTTGAGGGAAAGTATTAGTGTCCAAAGAAGCCTCCTATAGGGTAGCTGACGGTATCAGTTAGCGAGCCCACCCGGAGCGTGGGTATATGGGGTGCTCCGCCTCAATTCCGAGGCCTTCCCTGGGAAGCGAGGTGAGCATGTCTCAGGGCTTCTCAATCGCGAGAGGTGCCCAACGGTGGTCTGAGTGCAGAAACTCTCCCCCGCCCTCTTTGTCCGTTAGCTTGGCCCTGATCTTGAACCGAGTTCCTACGGGATATTCGCGGCTGAAGGCTTTTGAGCAGCGGACGTGGAGAGCCGCTGGATAGCCGCTGTCTGCAGTCGGCCGTATGTGGACGGCGCCATGTAGGCCAGCTGTGCTCATCGGCTCATAACTTTCAACCCACAACGTGACATACGGCTCTGTCGGCTTGCCCATGGTCGGTCATTCTCTGCTGGCCTGACAAGCCGTACAGCACTTAATCCGTCCGCATGCTACAGCGCCGGCATGCGCACCCTGCCCCTCCTTGCCTTCCTGCTCCTCACCACGCCCGCAGTCGCCGAGCGGATCGTCGGCCGTGCCACGGTCATCGACGGTGATACCCTCGAGATCCGCGGCTCACGCATCCGGCTCCACGGCATCAATGCACGTGAGGGCGCACAGATCTGCCAGAATGCGGCCGGCGAGGACTATCCGTGTGGTCGGGGCGCAGCGCTGGCGCTCTCCAACCGTATCGGCTCTACGCCGATCTCACACAGCTGACCCTTGAGCCAACATCTTTGGGCGGCTTTCTGACTTGAGCCTTCACTTGAGGAGGTCCGCCAGGCTCGCGGTGAGCGGACCTGTGCGACCCCCAGCGCAAGAAGCTGGTACAGTTTTCAAGGTACGTAGTCGGAGGAAATTTCGCCCTCGTATAACGCCCTTATATTGGCCGCAGCGTAAACTGCGGCACGCGTTGACACTTCCTTCAAATCTAAAACGCGAAATCTGCTGCCAAGCTTCGCAATTGCTTCAATGCGCCGATAGCTGTCGCCAAAGCGTTCGGCGTACTTCGCCAACCCTCTTAGCTTCGGTATCGCGTCACCGAACTGAATACCATGTGGATCCACAATATCTGCTGTGACCGTACCATCGCTTTGCTTAACGAAGAAAACAAAATCGGGTCGGACAATCTTCGGATCTCCACCATCCTCGTAGATAATTCCGAGTGAATCTTGACTTGCACGAGACGGATTGCGGTACCAAGCAACGACTCCCGTCCGCGCGAGTTCTGTTTTCACGACTTCACCTTCCCATGAATTGAAATCCTCGGGAAACAGCCCGTGCTCATCGCATAACATGTGCCTTTCGAACGTTGGCAACGGTGTCTCTGGACCGTTCGCCTCCCGGAACGTTGTCGGCTGCATCCATGACGTCGGACGCGCCAGATCCACATCCATCGGATTGGCACTCATCTCCCGGATCTGCCGAAATACGTCCTGGCGTTCATCTGAAAGGTTCTTGATGTCGACCCTGAAGCGAGTGAGCCATTGGTTTGCCAGCTTCTCGGCCTCGGCCTTCAGCATCTCTCGGACGCCGACGACCAACCCAAGGGCTGCAATTATGACATGCGCCTCGATAAGCGCGGCTTCCATGTCGTCCCCGTCGCCTTCATTCCGAGCGAGGTAGCCGCTGTATGACGTGGCGAGATCGGGGCTAATCGCGCGGCCTGCCCTGCGATACGCATCTTCGATCACCGCGTAGTCGGCTTCCTCAAGGAAGTCGTCGAAGGACATGCCCCCGCCCTTCAAGTCGGCCTTCAGGCTCTTGCCTTCGACCGTCAACACAGATCTGCGGGCTGTCTCGATTTCCGCCTTGAAACGCGCCCTAGCACCATCGAGCACCTTGTGCATTTCCGCGTGGGCAGCCTTGCCAGCGTCCTCGAGCAGTCCGTCCACCGCAAGCTCATGCGCAAGCGACGTGAGTCGCTTTACGGGACGAGCATGCCGCTTCGGTAGAGATTGAGACGGAAGCGTTAGCAGCTTGTCCCACACCTCTTCTGGGACCGATGGATTGGGCCTCAGCTCGACAGGGTTGATCAGGACGCGGCGACCCGGCAGATCCTCGCCGCCTTCTCCACCTGACATGAGCGCTTTGGCAACGTCCTTAACCGAAGCTTCGTCGAAGAATGGTAACAGGCAGTCGACTGAGTTAAGCCGCTCATTGCCAGGGACCCGTCGCGCCAACGGCGTACGCACCATGCGTCCCAGCAGCTGCATGATATGCGTTTTGTCCCGCGCCGGACGAAACGAAACCATAACTTCGGCCCGCGGACAGTCCCAGCCGGTGCTGATGGCGTCCTTCGCAATCAGCACCCGGACCCAGGTCGATTCCTGAACACGTTCGGGCGTGATGTAGGGCACGGTATGACGGCCAAAGGTCTGGATGGAGTGCTCTCCAAACACATGCGCCACCGCATCTTCTGGCAGGCCTGGCCACTGCATAAAAATCGTGTCGAGAGCCCTACCAATGTCATTGAGGTCGGGCGAGTTCGGCACCTGCAGCACCATCAGGGGCAACACAGTTTCGGCGTCGTCCTGTTGTTCGCCATAAGTTTCCCAGGCGGCCGAGATTTCTCTCAGTTTGTCGGTGCCCCGGCGAACCAGGACGGTATCGAATTGCCCAGCGTCCTTGGGCACGTCGAGAATGATCGTATCTTTCAGCAGACCCGACGCCTGGACCTTGGCAGAATCCACCACAACGTTCGGTAGGGTCGCACGACCCTGCATGTCAGTCACCGCTGCGGTGAACCGCTCGACCGTGGCTGAGATGCCCCAGACGACCGGAATTCCGGAGACCGTACCCGAGCCGTTGATCAGACGCTTGACGATAGTGGACTTCTCGCCAGCGCCACTTGGTGCGCGCATACCGCGATGCGCCTCGTCGAGCACGAGGTAGAGTGTCAGCGCCGGGTCATCAATGGTATTCTGGATTGCGTCCCAAATGGTGAAAGACCGGCTGTCGGGTATTAGCCTGAGCTGGCTGCCTTTTTCGATCCCCTCGCTATCGGCGTCATGCCCACGCACCAAGAGGCTCGACTTACCCAGCTTCTGAGTGTTTAGAAAATAGATCTTCCCTGGTTCCAACACCTCGCGTTGAAAAGTGCTTTGCACAACCGTGAGATTAGATATCGACAGGCGGTCCGATGCTTCGAGCAAGCGGAACCGCGACTGCTCGTTCAATGAGGGATCGTCGCTGAACCAGATCACCACCGCACCCGGATCAGGTTCGATATCGTAGTTGTCATCTCCGTGAAATAGTGCCTCGAAGACGGCCGCCGCCATGACGGTCTTGCCTGCCCCCGTGGTGGCCGTGAGCGAGAAGGCATGCTTATCGCCATCCTCGCGCCAGCGCCGTGAAGCCTTCTTGAGGTTCATAAGCACCTCGCGAACGGCTTCTTCCTGATATTCCTTAAGGGTGAACTTCATGGCTCAGCGGCCCATAGAGAAACGAAAATTCGTGAGATAGGACTCGTAGAGTCGTACCGGTTCGACTCTGTCGAGCAGCGCGCGCGACACTGCCTGAAACCGACGATCGTCATCTGTCACTATGTAAGCGATGCGCAGGGTCTGTCGGGCGGCCGCCGCCTCACAAAACGCTGTCGCGCGGTCCAGGTCCACAAGTAGGCCGTAGGTGTCGGAAACTTCCCATCCCGTGTTCGGAAGGTCGTTGATCCGGCGACCTTCCGACCCAGCACGCATCCATAGCAACGGGGCGATGCGCTGGAAGGCAAGATTGTGGCTAACCGCAACCAAAGCCTCATATGTCAAAGTAAAGAACTCAGCATTTTCTTTGAACCCCTCAACCATTGGGAATTCGTCTGTGAATTTGTAGTCGCCCACAACATCTTTGCCCTCTGGTGTTCTGCCAGTGATGGCGGCGGCAATGCGTGGCTTGGTGATATAGTCGCAAATGCCCCATTTCTCCCAGTCCGGGTCCGCTGGGCGCAGGCCATCCTTGCGCAGAGCCGCCTGTTCGTCGGCTGCAACCTCGTTGTTAGTGACCGAGATACACTGGCGCCGGCCACCATCCTGCCGGTTCAGACGCATCACGGCATGGGCTGTGGTACCAGAGCCGGCGAAGAAATCGAGGATGATGGCATTCGGACGAGTTCCGACGGCGAAGCGTAGCGCATCTTCGACGGCGTAAACCGATTTTGGATAAGGAAATTTTCGACCGGGGATCAAATCCCGCAGTAAAGCGGTTCCATGACCTGATGTTGAATGCGAAGCAAGATTCCAAACCGTTTTAGGCTGCTTCTGTTCGGTCCGACTTTCAACAATAACGGCACCGTCTTTATCGCGTCCGGTTATTACTAAATATCCACTTTCAATCGATGCTATTTGCCCGGACATCAGATAATAGGGAGTTCGTCCTCCGCCGTTCTTTCCACCGAATTTGACGTAGCCTTTCTTCAAGTAATCATTAAACTTCGGAAGGCTTAAGGACCACCGGCCATCGCTACCATCTTTGGATATTGGCCAAAGAACGGAGAGACCTGCTGGAGTAGGGACGCTTTCAATGTCTATCCCATCGGGTATAGGATTGCCAGCCTGCTCGAAAGCTAATGTTTTTCTGTCAAAATAAAGAGGGAAGAAGAGATTGAATCTGCCTGATGTCTGCCCGGTTGAAGCCAGTCGAAGAAGACTTTTCCAACGAACGTCGACACTTTGTTTTTCGCTTTCGCTATCCCCAAGCATGTCCGTCTGCCATGCGGGAACGCTTACTTCTCCAAAGCGAACGAAATACAAGTATTCTTCACAGCGAGCGAACTCACCCCTTCGAGCGTTCCCCTTCCGGTTGATCACCGTCGAAACCATCTGAATTCGACCGCTGGGGAAGAGCTGCTGAAGTAACAATCCTAGCCGAAGATGTTCTTTCTCGTCGATTGTGACAATTAATGTCGAGCCATCTTCCTTTAAAAGCTCCTTTGCTGCGAGCAATCGGCGCTCCATAAACGCGAGCCATTTAGAATGCCGGTAGAGATCTTCTTCTCCGACGTAATTATTGTTGTATTTCCAGTCGCTTGCGCCTGAATTGTAGGGAGGATCAATGTAGATGGCGTCAATCTTACCGCGATGAGTGTAGGTTAACGCCTCTAGTACATGAAAATTCTCACCGTTGACTACCGTTTGGAACGGCTTGTCTCCTCCACGATTAACCTTTCCTGTGCTGACAAGCCCGGGGTAAATGAACTCGCGGAACTCGGCCACCACAACCAGATCATCGACCGAAACCTCAGTTGCCTCCGGCAGCTCGGCGTCGATCAGAGCCACCTGAGCCGTTCTTGCCCCGCTTTCGCCCTCTAACCGGATCACGCGCCATAGACGCTGGTCTGCGTGCCCAACCGTCTTCCTTGCCGGCAGTATGCGCACCTTGTCGCCACGCCGCACGGGGCGTCCAGGCAACTCCACACTCTCGGGGCGGTGCCGCTCGAAGTTCAATCCGAAAGCGCGCCGCGCTGCCAGAGCCTTGAACTCGCGCTCCAGTTCTTCTCCAAGCGCGCTGTCTCTTGCTTTTGCCCGAGCGATCAAATCTGTCAGACGCGACACGCTACCACCTCATTCCCTCCCTTGCCGCTACACGGTTAGCCGTGATGCGCAGGAAAAGAGGTGCTATGCAAGAACAGCCACAAACGGGAAGAGTATGAGCACGGCGCCGACAAGCGCGAGCACAGCTAGTGGCCAGGATCTAGCGGACCGGGCGCGCGTTCCTTGCATCAGCCTTAGTCCCGCCTTTCGCCTCTCGCCACTACCTTCATCATCGCTGAACGGCGTCTCGGCCCGGCGTATATTGATCGCCTTCAATCTCTCCACCCTGTCCGGGGCCGCGAAGGTCTCGGCTAGACGCTCGTTATTTCGGCCAAGATAGGTTCGGCGGCTTGCGTCGCCGACGTTGACTCAAAGTGAGAGGCCGTCTGCCGGCGTACCAGATCGCTCAATCCCACCTTACTCAAGCCCGGCCCGCACCCGTGCGGCTCGGATCGCGTCCGCGATGTCCACGGCGACCGCCACTGCATCGTCGTTGTGGGCGATCATCCTGTGAATGCGCGCTAGCTTGTCGAGGGCGCCCAGCTTGTCGGCCATGTGGACCTCCATGTGGAGCACCTGGCGCGCCTCCCCCACGTCATCGCTGGGCTGATGCACGACCTTGCACTTGAACCCCTTCAGCCCGGCGAGCTGCTCAGCGTCTGCGTAAGTGAAATCCAAGTAGGCGGTACCGTCCGGCTGCACCCTCAAAAAGCTGCCGACAGAGGCGAACGCCACCTTGGCCAGCTCCTGCTCAATAATGACAGGCGTCACCTGAAGTCGCTTCAGCCGGTTGGCGATCATGGCATGGACCAAGTCTCGGATTACCGGCTTGGCCAGATAACGCGCGCCTGTATCGCGCTGATCATGTCGGTCGCGTGCTCGTGTGAACCCAGCGTCTCGCGCGGCGCGAGCGATCGACCGGTGTCGCATGTAGCTGGTGACGAACACCTGCTCATCCAACGGCAATCCAGAGTGCTTAATGAGGGCCGCTTCGTGGTCTTCGATACCGTCGAGCGGCCGGATGTCCTTTGTCTTCATGGGACCGCCAACTTCAGAAAGGGGGGGATTGGGGGGGAGTAGGGGGGAGCTACAAAGCGAATGGTGTAAACTGTCATTTTCTATCTTCTGACAGACGCGGACGGGCGGGCTGGAACTCCCCCTCAATCCCCCCTGATCCCCCCAGAAGCCTCGAGGAGGTGACCATCTGCGTTGCTGTTCTGAGGGGGATTTGCCTCTTTCCGTAAATAGTATTTATTACCGCGCTTCGGATCGATCTTTGTCTCCAGTTTGAAGCCATTCACGACCCGACCGCTGATCTGTTTGAGCCAGCGACCCAAATCAGCAGTATTCACATTGCCACCTTTGCCGGCCACTCTAAGCAGAAGGTCGCGAAAATCTGGCATACGGAAACTATCCGTTTCGGTTGTCTTGTTGCAAGCGAACTGAACTATGCCGTTTATTGTGTAAGGCGAGTTGAGATATAGATTATCGTTCCAGTACTCGAAAAATTCGCGGATCGCTGATAAAACCGGGTCTTCTTCGCGAGCCGTTTCCATGCTGGCGACGGGATCGGCATGGCCGAGCCAGATTAGGGGCGCGCGCACCGTTGCCGACCAGTCATTGTAGCTGCCAATCGAACCGCATACGACCGGCGAGCCGGCAGAGCGGTAGGCTAGGATGACGGTCAATGCCGCCGCTACGTAGGCGCCGCGATCGGCCAGCACCCAGTCGACCGGGTCGAAGTTGAACTCTCTCAGCTCTGGCCGCTCGACACCTGCATCAAGGGTACATGATACGGTGCGCCGGGTCATGTCGCCGATCAGCACCATATTATTGCCGGTGCTGAAGACTGAGGAGCGGCACTCGATATCTGGTGCTTTGCTTTGTCCGAGAATACGCACCCTAATGATCGGGCGCTCGGTTATCTGACAAAGCACATCTCCGCCAAGTTCACCGTTGACGTTATCGATTGAGATGACAGGCGCACCATCAAGTAGCAGTGCCCCGAGGCGCTTTTCGGTCTCCTCTTCGGTCTTGCCTGCCGCGATGACAGGGCATTGCCGGCCGGTGGCGATTGCTGAAGCGATATCCACGAGGAGGCTCTTGCCAGTGCCAGGACTATGCGCCCGGATAGCGTGGAGCGGAGCCACAGGAAGCGTGCTGCGAATGACTGCAGTAAGGATGCCCGACAGCGCTACGGCCTTGTCGACGGGCTTAACAAAGGGAAAGCCTACGAGCAGATCTTCGAGGAGACGTAGGGCCTGTTCTGCCTCTACCCAGGTCGGTTGATCTGATAGGGGCGGCAGCTTGAGGGTCGGATCGCGAGCTAGGAAGAGTCGGGTCGCCGGGTCGTAGCCAGGCTGCGAAAGCACCGTTCCGTCTGGTCGCAGGGTCGGCGTCGTAATAATCCCAGCAACGGGGAGCAAGCGCCACTCACCTTCACGCACGAGCATGGAGGCAATCATGTCCCTCGGCGGATTGGTGTCGACCCAATCCTCACAGCGTGCATCGTAGCGGCGATAGCGGATCACGCGGGAAAGGTGATCAGCAAGGCTGGCCTGACAGAACGGACGTAAGCTCGCGATCGTGGTAGTGCGCCCCTTACTGGTCGGAACGCTGTCGACCACGGGCCGCACCAGAAAGCCGGCGCGCGTGTAGATCTCGACACCAGCTTCCAGAAGCAGCGTCTCGGTTTCCCGAATGAGGCGGGGCACTTCGCCGGCCGAGATTTCGATGACTGGCAGGTCACAGGAAGCGTCGCCTTTCGGGCGGTTGCTTTTGCGTTTTTTCGTTTTTGCCTGCAGCGCCGGAACCACCTCAGCATCAGAGCCAACTTTGTTGCCGTTCTCTGGGGACGGGAGGAAACGGTTGTCCTTGGGATCGAGCTCAAAGTGCCGACGAGCGTAGCGCTGGTCCTCGTCATAGGGGCCGCTGAGGGTCATCGCGCCGCCTCCGTGCGCAAGGCATCGTTCAGGTCTCCGGCAACCCGCGGTGTAATGATGTCAACCGTTCGGCCGGCGCGGCACCAGCGGACGCCGACCACGTACGCCGCAGCCTCGCTAGCGCCTCTATCACCGGTCTCAGCGAGGACCGTGAGCGCCTCGATGCCAGAGAGGACGGGAAAGGATCGGATCGCGCCGACGCTGCCAAGCGCCCAAGCCGGCCGTAAGCCGAGCTGCCGGGCGGCAAGGCACGTCTCAACGCCCTCGCCGATGTGCAGGCCGAGCGTTACGTCCTCGTCGGCGTCCAGCTTGATCGCGGCGCCGGCGGCCCTGCCAAGCATCTTCCGCCCGATCTTCTGGCCGTCGAGAGTTAGAGCTGTGCGATGGAGGCCCGTGATCTCGCCTGTACCGATGTCCCGGAAGAGCGCGACCATTGCTAAAACCGTGCCACCTTCCCAAGGGCAGAGCGGATGAAACCGCAGGACGGAGCTCGCAACCTCGCCGGGGAGGTCGAGGGCGCGGGAGCGAAGATAGAACTCCACCACCGTGCCACGCGGACTGACGGCGCCCTCCCAGATGGCCAGGACGCGGCGGTGTCTGGCGGCGGCCTCCGCCATCTCGGCTGTCTTAGCCTGTCGCCAAGCCTGCTGACGGCCGATAACCTCAGCTGGATCGGCCTTGCGCGCTTGGCGCCACCGATCAAAAGCCCTGCAAAGGGCGGCGACCACATGATCGCGGCAGGGACGCCAGTCGTCGCCCGCGTGGCTATGCACGAGGATCCCGTCCGGGGAGAATTCAGATGGACGGACGGACAGGCTCCGATCGCGGCGCGAGTGGCCGGGGCCGGGGGCGAGAACCTGCCTCCCGACGACTTCACCGCCAAGGGCTCGGGCTAATTCAGAGAGGGATAGGGTCACACCACGTCCTCGTCAGTCTGGGGCAGAAAGCTTGCGACCAGCTTGGCGTGGTCCTCATCGCGGACGCCGACGAAGCGCCAGCCGCACGCTTGAGCGCGCTCGCAGGCGTCCTGCATGGCATCGGCGAGGGACAGACGGCAGCACTCGAACGTGGGCGTGACATCGCCGGGCTTCAGTAACATAACTGCGTGAAAGCGACCGACAGACTGAACCAGGACGAGCGCAGCGCTGGTCTAGGGGATCACCGCCTGGCGCGTCCGGCGGAATCGGGCAGCGCCCATCAGCGGCACCCCACCGATTGCCTTCCGCAGCGGATTGCAGACGTGTTCTATCAGGCGCACGAAGCGCCTCCGAAAGCATTCTAGATTTCATGACATCAAACCTTCTCACTCTGCCGAGCAATTGCTGTCGCCGCTGACGTTCTATTATCAAGTCACGCGGATGCTCTTCGCTAGAAATAGCCTTAAGACCGCGCGCGTAGAACGTTTTTTATTCAATTATAGACGAATAATCTTAGGCAGCATTATGTTTATGTTATGATTGATTCGATAGAACTAGGATCGAACAAGGCTATTGCTATCGGTGTCAGACGTAGAAGTCTTAAGTGGAGAGAGGAGACTGCCGGCCCAATTGTCTAGCTCGACAATAGGATAGAGAGGTACCCGCCCAGCTTTCTGAAAGCGCGGTCCACCTCCGACGACGGCTAGTTTTGCGAGAGTCGCCGTCGAGCGGGAAATACCCCAAATTTCGTGCAGGTAAGCGGAAGCCTCCTTGCGCCTAAGCCGGCGATAAAGCGGAGTGGAACGTTCGATCATGGGACATCACCTGGAGTGTTTGGTAATGTCTCTTGATGGAGGCAGATCGGAGTTAAGGGCAAACCCAGAAATCAGCCATTCCAGATTCCTGGAGCCCTGAACTCAGCGCTCTCGCATCCATTTTGCACAGTCCGGCCTAATGAGATCCTGAATGTATTTCTCCGAATAATCCTTCCATCGGGGCCTTGCTTTCAGCATTCTCGCGAGAGCAGAAACGTTAATGCCCCCGCTCCGCCCATTGGAACTAAAGATTGCAGGATCTGCGCTAATCAAAATTTCTTGCGCGTCCTTCCATAGTTCACGGGCTGCCGGCTGGCCCGGTTTGCGGCCCCCTCGCTCGACTTTGGAAGGCCTTATTGTCTCAGCTGGCTGAATAGAAACGTCTCCAAAGCGGCGATTACTGGAGTGCATGCCATTTCCGCCGACGGAAAATTCAAGTGAAAGCGTTGGAAGATCAAGAACGTCAATGCGCTGCCGGACATTGAATGGGTCAACCCCGGTGATTAAGTACCCACCAGATTTAAGCTCGGTCATAACCCGTTGCTCGAGCCACGGGAGCAAATTGAATTGCGCCCATTGTCTAAGATATTGAGCCCTTCTGTCCATGAAAGCTGTTTCTTTACGAATTAGCTCTAACTCATCCAGATCGCGGTTCCGGCGATCATGCCGTACAGCATCGTATGCTCGCTGCTGTGTTCCCAGTCCAAGATTGGCAGGCTTGATATTGAACGCACGATTGTAAGCCGCCCAGCGCAGAGGAGAAAGGATGCGGGCGAGTTGCCAAAGGCTAATTGGGCCAAAATTTTCAGTCTGGGGCAACTTAGGCGTCCGTGCTGTCTAATGCAGATGCAACCTGATTTGACACTTTGTCGGCAGCTCCGGTGAGTACGCTGTCGAGATGGTGCACGTATCGGCTGGTCAGAGTTCTGCCGGCGTGGCCTAGCATTGCGCCGATAGTGGAATCGCTGAATCCAAGATCGCCGGCAGTGCTGGCGAAGGAGTGGCGCAAGGTATGGGCACCAACACCCTGCAGACCGGCTCGAGCCGTCAGTCGTTCGATCGTTCCGGGAAGGCCGCCAAAGGCGCCAGTCCCACGCGGTGCAGGGAACACCCATGCCGAGCCCGGCACGCGCGGTAAGCTCGTGATCAGGAGCCGAGCCGCAGCCCCAAGTGGTCGTGTGGAGCCGCCTTCCTTCGTATCTTCAAGGCGCAACGCACTGCCGGGAATATCTACTTCAGACCAGCGCAGACGCGTGATCTCCTGCAGCCGGCACCCGGTCAGCATGAGCAATCGCGTGGCGGCAATCCCCTGCCATGTCTCGGCCCGGGCTTCGGCTTCAGCCAGGCAGCGTCCTAGGGCGCGGTACTCGTCAGCGGATAGGCGGCGCGTCTTTCGCTTGTCAGCGGGACGCTTCACGCCGGTCGCGGGATTGGCCGAGATGATGCCCTCGCTGACGGCATAAGTGAGAATGCCGCCCAGCAACCCCGCGGTGCGCGCGGCTGTGCCAGGACCACCCTCCACGACTGCCTTGCCGCGCAGGCCGGTCCTGATCACCGCCGCGGTTTTGCCGGACTGAACGTCCCGCACGAAACGGGCGATGTCGCTCGGCTGCAGATCCTTCACGAGCCGTTTGCCCAGAAGTGGGAGGACATGCCGCTCGATCCGGCCGCGATCAACGTAAAGAGTCGATGCCTTTTTTGGCATGCCGCCTTTGCCCATCACTAGGCCACTATCTGTGGCTGCCAGGTAGGCGGCGCAGAGGTCTGCGACCGTAAGAGCTGCCCGGAGGGTGGCGCGGTCCTCTGCAGGGTCGGCGCCCTTGGCAACCTGACCGAGAAGAGCGAGAGCCTCTTTTCGGGCTTGATCCGTCGTGACGGGACCGTGGAGCCCGATCGTGACGCGTCGACTGCGTCCTGCATTCCGGTACTGAACGAGGTAACTGCGCCGACCGGACGCAAACACGCGCACGCCAAAGCCCGGGAGTTCGTCGCACCATAGGAAATAGTCGCGGCCCTGCGGCTCGGCCGCATCGACGATCCGTTTCGTTAGCTTCGGCATCCCATCTCAACCTGCTTCCGCGGAAGCACTGCGGAAGCAGCAGGAGGTAAAAACCGGGAATTCCGGGAAACGACCGTTGCTTACCGAGGCATGATTGACCATACTAAAATCAGTGGCTTAGTAAAGCGCAGCTTAGCTGCGGAAGCACTAGAAAACACGGGAAATTAATGAAGCGTTGCCCTCCGAAGGCAAAGGTCACACGTTCGAATCGTGTCGGGTGCGCCAACATTATCAAGCACTTAGCTATGCTCAGGCGGCTCATCTCACACAGTGAGCCCACATAGCCGTGCTTGTGGACGGTCATGTGCCCTAGCTCGCTGATCTGAGGAGGCCCTGCTACCGTAGGACAAGTTGTCCCGGAGCACCCTCCTGATGCGCGCTCTCACCTTCGCCCTGCCCATCATCCTCGGCCTCGCAGCTCCGGCGCTCGCCCAGACACCAGCCCCATCGGCAGCGCAGAGCGCCCAGCGGGAGCGGATGAAGAGCTGCAACGTCGATGCGGGCTCGCAGAAGCTTGCCGGCAGCGCACGGAAGGGCTTCATGGCCGACTGCCTCGCCGGCAAGACCGCGACGCCAGCGAAGGAACTGACGCCGCAGCAGGCCAAGATGAAGAGCTGCAACGCCGACGCCTCGGCCAAGAGCCTCAAGGGCACGGAGCGCAAAACCTTCATGAGCACCTGCCTGAAGGGCTGAAGCCGAGCGCGAAAAGCGGCTTCGGGTAACTTCGCGTATTTCGGATGTTCGGCCGCGGAGGTCGAAGCCAGATGGCCGGCCCAGCGGCGCGGTGCCGCTCTGGACGTTCGGGCGGTAAGCTTCTCGCATTGATATGTTCTGGGTTGTGATGCAATCTTAGAATGCATCAAACGGATCACCTGCGCATGGCCAATGGATCACCTGCGTTCGCCGGCGATGCCGCGCCTATCGTGAAGATGGGAGCGCATGCGGTGGCAATCGGCGAGATCGCCGACGGGCTCGGCCAGGAGATGATCAGGACCCTGGTCCGCGCGCTTCTCATCGAGGTCGGACGGGAAACCGCGCGCCATATCGCCGAGGGCCGCCCGGACACGCTGGACGGCTGAGCATGCGCGAACCTCGCAGATATCGCCCGACACCCGCCGAGCGCGAACACGAGCAGCGACGGCACGGGCATCTGCTGATGTGGATGGTGTTCGTTATGCTCGGCATCCTGGCATGCAGCGCGGCCATTGCCGGCCTGCTCACCTGGATCGGAGGGTGATCATGCCCGCGCCGTCGGCAACTCCGTCACCTGCGTGGTGTAGCGGGGGCTGCGCATCTCGAACTTCGTCGACCAGGTCCGCTTCTCGGTGAGCCCCGCCCTTGCCGGAACCACGGCTCCCCGGCCGAAGCGTGCGTTGCAGGCGTCCATAGCCGCCATCAGCGGCGCGCTGCGCTCGCGGTCGAGTTGACCGATCAGCGCCCGCGGCGCGTCCGCCAGTAGCTTCAGGTCGGTGGTGACCACGCCGGCCTTGCTGTAGCGCCAGGGTCGCGCACCCGGCGCCTCGCGCCAAGTGCGCGCCACGCCAGCCTGCGCCGCCTTGATCAGCGCCAACGTGTCGTTCGTAGCCTCCGGCAGCGTCACGGTCGTGGAGATCGAGCGCATAGGGTCGCCGCGGTCGTGCTCGCTCGTATGATAGAAGACCGACACATGCGTGGTGCCAAGGCCGCCGCGCCGGAGCTTCTCGCCGAGCCGCGTCGCATGGGCGGCGACTGCCTGCTCCAGGGTCTCGCGCTCGGTGATGCGCCGGGAAAACGAGCGGGTCACGGCGCAGCCCTTGCGCTGGGCCGGCAGGAGTTCGAGCGGCAGGCAGGCCAGCCCGCGCAGCTCGTAGATGATGCGCTCGCCCACCACTGTCATGGCTTTCCGGACCGGGCGCGGGTCGAGGTCGCGCAGGTCCGCGACCGTGTCGACGCCGAGGCCGATCAACTTGGCGAGCGAGGCCCGGCCGATGCCCCAGACCTCCGCCACCGAGATCCGGCAGAGCCAATGGTCGTAGGCCACGGGGTCGGTCAGGTCGCAGACCCCGTCGAGATCCGGGATGGACTTCGCGATGTGGTTGGCGAGCTTCGCCAGCGTCTTCGTCGGGCCGATGCCGACGCAGGTCGGGATGCCGGTCCAGGCCCGCACCGTCGCGCGGAGGTCTCGCGCGAGCGTCACCCGGTCTCGGTCGCGCACGTCCGAGAGGTCAAGGAAACTCTCGTCGATGGAGTAGACCTCCACCGCCGGCGAGAAGTCCCGGTAGACCGCATTCGTGCGGGCGCTCATGTCGCCGTAGAGGGTGTAGTTCGAGGAGAAGACGCGCACGCCCTCGCGCTGGCACTGCTGGCGGATCTTGAACCAGGGATCGCCCATCTTGATCCCGAGCGCCTTGGCCTCGGCGGTGCGGGCGATGGCGCAGCCGTCATTGTTCGAGAGCACGATGACCGGAACGCGGGCGAGCTTTGGGTCGAACACCCGCTCGCAGGAGCAGTAGAACGAATTGCCGTCGATCAGCGCGATCGCCCGGCTCATCGCACCAGCCCGGCGCGGGCGACGTGCCAACGGATCGAGAAGCGCACGACGCCCCAGATCTCGCCCTCGATCAGATCCTCGACGGCGAAGGCCGGCAGGTCGGGATTGTCGAAGGCGAGGCGCGCGACGTTGCCCTCGATGACGAGGCGCTTCAGGCTCATGGTGCCGTCCACGATCGCCACGACGACGCTGCCGTTACCGGGCTTGAGGCTGCGGTCGGCCACCGCCAGATCCCGGTCGAAGATGCCGGCCCCGCGCATGGAATCGCCCGAGATGTTCCAGGCGAAGGTCGCCGGCGGGTTGGGTGCGAGCCAGCGCGGCAGTTCAAGCGAGCCCTCGAGGAAATCGTCGGCTGGCGACGGAAAGCCCGCACAGAGCGCGGCCCCCTGGATCGGAATGCGGACCGTGCCGGCGCTGTGTGGCGGAAGCTGTGCGATCTGCAGCAGCTTCATCGGCCATGATCCGAGAAGATCGCACTGTCGCGAATGTAGCCCCGCGAGATAAGGCGGCGCTGCTGCGCCGTCTGGCGCTCGGCCTCGTCCAAATCGGCAAGAGCATCGGCGATGACCTGGACGAGTGCCGCCCACGGATCGTTGCAGGCAGCCGCGGTGTAGGCCCCCGCAATTTGCTCAGCCTCGGTGAGGGGTCGGTCGGCAATTCGTCCGTGCATCTTCGCCTCTCGCCTGATAGAACGAAAGAAGAACAAACACAGCGAATGGTCTCGGCTCAAGACCCTGCCGCGGCCAATCTGCCAGCGCTGTGCACGCCTGTGGATGACGGGGTGAAAGGCGAATGCAAGCAGGGACTTACCGGTTCCATTGCACTGACGGTCACCATGCCGTGCTCGATTTGACAGGTCGCTATCTCCGAGCTCGGTCGGATCTACGCGCGGAAGCGATGCGGGTTGCGCGCGGGATCATGGGCCGCTGCGCTGGCCGGCTCGACTGGTCGGCCTGGATCGTTGACGTGCACGACGCCGCCGGCCGGCACGTACTCATTCTGATGTTTGAGGAAGCTGGCCCGGCTCTGCGGCCGGCTTGAAAGAGCTGAAATGCTTCAGCCCCTTGTGCTATGGGATAAATATTCATTTTTTGTCGTTTGCTAAATCCCACAGTGGTAGACCAATTGCGTTTTCCTGTTTTGCCGGTTTGCCTCTGCGACTATTCGACAATGGAAAATTCGGCCCCGGCCCCCATTCCACGCCGACCCCACGCTGTTGCTCAGACACTCGCGTCAGAATACCTCGTTGCACCAAATCAGATAAAATATCTCTCGCTCTATATACGTGTATATCAAATAAGTTTTGAAGAGTTCTGTTTGTTATTTTACCATACTCTCTGACGTGAGCTGTTATTTTTTTATCAGTCTCTTCAGAGTTTTTCCTGTGATACGTTACAACGGAACCCAATCCTTTCAGTGCATCGTTTTTTAATCTAAAGACACTTGAAGATTTTTTGGAAGAAGGCCTGCTTATTTCCAAAATATTTACTTCTGTGGTAGCAAGTCGTCGAAGAACCATCTCTATTTCAGCCGGAGATTTCTGCAAAAATCCGGCTAGGGCACTCGCCGTGACTGTCCTCGTCGTGCATAACTTGAACAGAATTAGCATCGTATCTGTATCATTCTGTTCGTCTTCTGGAAGGGATCGTACAAATCGAGCTATGTTTGTATCCGGCGCGCCGCCGACTAGAGTAACTTTTACTTCGTCATAAGATGCTTCAATTCGAGGGATTTGACGACCGGATCGGATCATCTCTCTGTACATCCGGTCCACACCTCGTCCTAGCTCTTCAGCAAACCCAAGTATGCGAGCCGCCTTTGCAAGTGCAGGGTTTCGTGGTCGAGACGTAGTGGTCAGAATATTAGCGGATGTGACCCCGGATACGAGCGGCCCTGGTGAAGAGACTGAAAACACAGCGGGGGAATGATCCACAAAAATCGGCTGCTTAAGGTTGTAGTCTCTATGACAGAGTGCATTCGATAAGGCCTCTCGCACCGCAAGTTGGGGAAAATCCTCAATCGTTATCTGCTGTCCAGTAGGTAAATTCACTGGGGTGAGAGACTGTCTTGCCGAAACCAAGTCCATAGTTCGGCTGAAAGCGAGAACAAAGGGGCTTCCAAGCCTGACAACGTTTATAGGCTCTCCGCCAGGCGTAGACCTATACTGGTATACAATACCTCCCCAATCTTCAGTATTTGAATTCCCAAACAACAGCGCCCCAGCTCTGTTCAATTCGTCACGCCCAGCTAGAACACCTAGCGCCGACAGCAGATCTACATTGCTGAGCCCAGCGATCAATCTACGATCATCATTAAATCCTTGAAGTATCTTTCTTGCAGCAGAAATACACTCGTCATTTATTAAGCTTATTGAAAGTCCACTCGGCTCATCGGACCAATCATATCCGCGCCGCTCTTGCTTCAGTCGAAGCTGCTGTTCTGCATCCATTGGAACGCAGTCAAGATTTATTCTTCTTGTAGTCCTTCCCTGGGTGTCGGAGTGGACATCAGAACTTTGCGGCACAATTATAATTGTAATGTTTTTGTGCAGCTCATGCCTAAACGCTTCCACATTCAAATGAGGCCTAGTCAGCTCGTAAATTCTTTGTTTTGCTTTGGCCGGCTCAAGTTTTGTTCCAAGGACGGCGTCTTTTCCTTTGATTTTATCAGATACCCCGGCGATAATGACCCCGCCGGCCGCATTGGCGAAGCAAATGGCGGCGTCAGCGATCATACGCTCTGTATCATTGGCGCTTTGTTTATCCTCTTTGAAGTCAAGAGTTGCGGTCTCCAGGCTGCTCGGCACTGCCCCTGCTATGATCTGGGAGAGCGCAAAATCTGCTTCTGACGTGAGGCGAGACACTGTTTGATCCGCGTTTGATGACAGCGCATTTTATACGGCCCAATCAAAGGCTGATCAAAGGGAGACTGAGCACCAGCCTTTGATGGCTGTGCATAATAGGCAGTCGGATCAAAGGCCCGTCAAAAGCGAATGGCTGATTGTCCTTTGATCCGGTAGGCCGAAATGCAAAAAGATCAAAGGCAGATCAAAGTCGTTAGTTGATCCGGGTGGCTCGCGGCCCTTCGAGGTCCCAAGGTCCATCGAGGACAAGCGACTACGTGGTAGGCAGCCTACATGCGTTCCTGGTCCTGCATCCTCGTCCTGCTCCTTGCCACCCCCGCGGCCGCCGACCCGATCGTCGGACGGGCCTCCGTGATCGATGGCGACACGCTCGAGGTGCGCGGAACGCGGATTCGCCTGCACGGGATCGACGCGCCCGAGAGTGCGCAGCTCTGCAAGGACGCCGCCGGCAAGGACT
The DNA here is from genome assembly GCF_058782155.1 of Methylobacterium sp. FW306-05-D. Taxonomy (NCBI): domain Bacteria; kingdom Pseudomonadati; phylum Pseudomonadota; class Alphaproteobacteria; order Hyphomicrobiales; family Methylobacteriaceae; genus Methylobacterium; species Methylobacterium sp. FW306-05-D. Next base: position 89,812 of record NZ_JBYSXL010000004.1, on the reverse strand, counting down.
ACCGCTGCGGCCAGACGGCGGCACTCGCCCTGTCGGACCACATCGGCAAGCGCCTCGTGACCTGCGATCCACGCGATACCGACCGCTACGGCCGGGTCGTGGCCGTCTGCCGGGCGGAGACCGATGATCTGAACGCCTGGATGGTCCGGCAGGGCCACGCCATCGCCTACCGGCGCTACGCCGAGGACTATGCCAACGCCGAGCTCACAGCGAAGGCGCTACGGCACGGGATCTGGGCCGGCACGTTTCAGGAGCCGTCCGAGTGGCGCCGGGAGAAGCGTGCCGGCGGCGACCACTCACGTCCTGAGGTGGTCACGGCCCCCACCAAGCCGAGCGGCTGCACGATCAAGGGCAACATCTCGGCCGGCGGCGAGCGGATTTACCACTTGCCCGGGTCACGCGACTACGAGCGGACCCGGATCAACGATCGGGCCGGCGAACGCATGTTCTGCTCAGAGGATGAAGCGAAGGCGGCAGGCTGGCGCGCCTCGCGGGGCTGACGCAAGCGCTTAACAGCCCCTTTTGAGTTAGCCCACACTGCCCATCGGCTAGCTCACCTGCGTCGGCTGCCATAGCTGCACATGCGGTATCTTCTTTGCTGCTCCGGCAAGGCAACCCCATCTCTTGTCTCATCGGGGGACAAGCGAAGCCTCACCGGCCAGGATCGGCACAATGTCCATTCTGACAGCACCAGAGACAGTGGAGCTGACTGGCGAAGCCCGTCGGCGAGGGATCGCAATCGCCAATGCAAATTGGTTTCGCGCCGTGGCGTGCAAAGCCCTTCGGGATGGCGGCCCAAAAGCCGAGCTGCGAGCGGCCAACGCACGAATGGCGGCGCGGATCGTAATCAAACACGCAAGGCGTGACGCGCTGGTCAGCCGCGTTACGACCGCTGCCTTAGTTGGAAGCTCCACAGCTTCCGCCAGGTAGGGCCAGCAGTATCAAGCCGGACGCAGCCGCTACGACAGCCGCAGTACCGGCTTAATAGTGGAAAACGCCGCGATGCTTCCGTCCGGTGTAAATCAGGATTGATCTTTCCGCGGTTTCAGGCCTTAGACAGATATTATATCTGTACAAGGAGAACCAAAGATGGAAGACGCTACGTTTAATGCGCCTACTGATCGCATTGAGTTAACCGCTGACATCGTATCGGCCTACGTCTCGAACAACTCGATCCCGGCAAGCGAACTGGCCAACCTGCTGACCAGCGTGCATGCCGCCTTGAACGGTCTCGCTGCTGGATCAACCGCTTCTGCCAATGATGCCGTCGAAAAGCTGACGTCGGCTCAGATCAAGAAGTCGATCACGCCGGACGCCCTCATCAGCTTCGAGGATGGCAAGCCTTACAAGACGCTGCGCCGACATCTGACGCTTCGCGGCCTCACTCCCGAGGCATATCGGGCAAAGCACGGCCTTTCTGCCGATTATCCAATGACCGCTGCGAGCTACTCAGCTCAGCGTTCTGAACTCGCGCGCGCTTTGGGGCTAGGCAGCGGCCGGAAGGGTCAGACCAAGGCTGCGGCGATGGCCGTCAAGCCGGAGGAGACGGTCTCGGAAGCTGCTGCCGACGCTAAGCCGAAGCGAGCTGGACGTCCCCGCAAGGCTGCCACTGGTAAATAGCGTCGTGAGAGGCGGCGGCTTTGGTGCTGCCGCCTTCCATCCACTCTACGTCGTGCCCACGATCGACGGCCGCGAGTTGTACGCCAGGGCGGGAGCCTACGCCTCTTCGAAGGCTTCCAGGATCGGCGCGCCGCCGAGCCACGCCGCGGTCGCCTCCAGCGTCGGAAATCGATGCTCGACGCAATCGAAGGGTCGGGGGCGGGTCGCCGCCGGCAGATCCTCCAGCAGCTCAGCGCACCACCCAGTCGGAGCGCCGCCGGCCGTGGTCTCGCAGACCACGCCGCCTACGATGACCCCATCCAGTGCCAAGTCGTAGCTGCCGGGCGCCAAGTGGTGCAGCGTGTATGTCATCGGTCGGTCAGAGCTCCGGCGGCCTGGACGAGGGCGCGCAGCATCGCGTCGGTGATCGGCGTACAGTCGTGCATGTTTAAGCAGGGTATCCGCGAACCGCTGCCGGGGATACAAACATTATCGGATCGATTTAAGACTTCTAGCAGGCAGGGAATGAGCTCGCGATGGATAGAGCAAAGTGGCGTTGGGCACTCTTCGGTGCTGCAATTGGCTTCCTGGTCTCTTTGGCTGACCTAATTACCGAATGGAGAGGGAAACTTTTCTATCCGTGGACCAGCAACGAGTACGTTGCGCACAATCTGAGCATGTTCGTCGGGAGCGTGCTTGGCGCCGTGCTTATCGGTTTCGTTCTGGGGAGCGTCTGGGACCTTCGCGCCAGGAGGGCATAATCGAACGCCCCCACTGTCGGCCCCGCCTCTTAGGATAGCGACGGCCTATCGCGCTTCGCGGCGCACGGCCGCCACTTCCGGCCGCTCCTGTTCGTCGTGGGCCTCGTCGAACAGCCGGATGGCCGTGGTGGCGCGCGCCCCGAAGGCCGTCTGCAGCTCCCGGCGCTTGGCCGAGTAGGTCGCCGGGTTGTAGTCCTCCAGGAGGCGGGCCGCGAGGTCCGGGTTCTGCACGACCTCGTCGCGCAGCCGCGAAATCGAGCCGGCCTGGATCTGTGCCGACTTCCTGCGCAGGTATGTCGCCAGGAGATCGATGCCCGCGATGGTCGGCGAAAGCTGGCCGCGGTGGACGCTACGGAGCCGGCTGGAGATCGAAGCGGCCGACAGGGCGGCATCGTAGCCAGCCCGCATGCCCTGCGCCGTCCCCGAGGAGCCGGGCCGCCGGGCACGCGTGGCGCTGTTCGAACCGGCCAGCGCGTCGAACACGTCCGTGATGTCCCGCAGCTGTTCCGGTTTGTCGCGATACAGCACCTCAGCCACAGCTTTGGTCTGCGGATCGTTCAGGAAGTCGTTGCCTCGCCGGCCGCTGATCTGCTTCGGCTGGTTGACCCCGCCGTCGACCGTGGCGCGGTCCTTCAGCGCTTCCCAGAACGCCGCTCGGGCGTGCTCCGGGTTCGTGCCGGCCGTCGCCAGGAGCCGCTCGGCCGCTTCCGCCGGCTTAGCCGCGCCGAGCACCGTCTGCATCGCGCGGACCGTCCCCGCCTCGTCGTACCGGAGATAGGCCGCCTCGGGCGAACGACCCGGGGTCGTGAGATCGCGACGGGTCGCATCGGCTGCGCCGCGGGCCTCCGCTGCCGTACGGCTGGCCTGGCCGCCGGCCGTGATCTCGTCGCGCAAGCCGGGCAGCTGGTCGAGCAAGGTGGCATGCCGGTCGAGGTAGGCGCTGAGCTGGTCCGGCCGGTCGAGCAAGCCGCGGTCCCGGATGTTCGCCAGGAACTGGTCGCGCAGCGCGGGGCGCACGCGCGCATCGCCGCCGGCCTCACTCATGAGCTGGCGCAGGTCGGACAGGCGGCCTTCCTCGGACTGCGCGAACCGGGGCGCGACGCCGCTGTCGGGTACGTCGTAGACGCCCTGGCGCTCGCCGAGCACCTGCGCCACCGCGTTCTGCGGACGCTCGAACCGATCGGCGAAGTCCCGCCGGGCCGCGCGGGCCGCATCATACTGGCTCCGCAGGCCCTCCGGAACGGCCTGGTCGAGGTATTCGTCGAGCGCGGTCACGTGCTGGTCGATGATGCGGGCTTCGGCCGGGCGGTTGGCCGTGCGTGCGGCGCGCGCATCGTCCGTCAGGGCCGAGCGCAGCCCCGTGACCTCGCGGAGCGGCTGTCGGCTGTTGCCCGGCGCCGGCTCGCGCGTGATGGGGCGGCCCGAGGCGTCGAGAATGCCGGTATCGACCGGCCCGGCGGCTTCGGCCGGCCCGATGAGCCGATCCGGGATGCTGGCTTCGGCCGGACGGAAGCGCTGGCGCTCGGCCACGCTCAAGCCCTCGTCGATGCCGCTGAAACGCTCGGCGAGCGGTGCCACGTCCACGTTTGCGGTTGCGCGGTTGATCGGCTCGTACGCCTGGCGCACCCCGGCGCGCGCCTCGTCGGCCGCGCGCGCCAGGGCCGCGCGGATATCGGCGCCGCGGGCCTCACCCGTCATGGTCGAGGCGAGACGCTGCGCGTGCTCGTCGAGGGTCCGCTGCGCGATCTCGGCCTGGCTCTCGACCGCTGCAACCCGCCGGTCGACGCCGCCTTGCAGGTCGGCGCGGAACTGGCCCGACGAACCGGTCGGCGCCAGCTCGGCCATGCGGTCGCCGATGGCTTGCTGGTTCGCAGCGCGCCGGACCGTGTCGAGGCCGGGGTTGGCGGCCGTATGGCCGTAGACGTAGGCCGCCAAGCCGGGATCGCCGGAGCGGTCAGCGATGTCGGAGCGATAGCCCGGGATGGTCGATTCCGCTGCGGACGGCCGCCGGAGCTGGTCGGCCAGCGGCTGCGCGTCGATGGCGCCGCGGTCGATGCCGCCGGCCACCTGCGCCTGCGCATGGCCGGAGTTGGCGATGATCTCGTGGGCAACGGCCTCGCGGGCGACGTCGTCGGCGAAGCGGGTCGAACCGCGCGCGGCCGAAGCGAGGGAGCCGACAGCACCGAGGATCGGCTTGGCGATGGCCAGGGCGCTGACGCCGGCAGCCGAGCCGGCAAGATCCGAGATCGGGTTCACGTCGTCGCCGGTGACGGCGCGGGCGGCTTCGTTGGCGATGCCGGCTCCGGTTCCGGCTGCGCCAGCGCCGAGAGCCTCGCGGGACAGCATGCCGGACGGGTTCGCGGCGGCGGCCTCGACGGGACCATAGGCCAGGGCCGCGAGCGGGTTCTCGCTCGTCGCCAGCGCCCGGGCGCCCTGGACGCCGAGGCGGCTACCGGCAACGAGCGCGCCGGCTGCAGGAACGGCCGAGGCGCCGACTTCCTGGCCGACACGGTTCACGATGCGCTCGGCCGTGCCTTGCGGCTGGTACTCGCGGGCGCCGGCCGCGCGCGGGCCGGCCTGGATGATGTCGGAGGGCAGGAGCGGGTTGTCGCTGATCGGCCCGAAGGACGGCACCACCTCGCGGCCCATGATCTTGTTGACCAGGGCGCCGTTGATGTTGAGGAGCCGCGGCGCCTGGTTCACCGCCTGGACAGGTGCGTCGGCCAGCATGTTCAAGCCGGACACCACGCCCTGCGCTCCGGCCTTCGCCAGGCCGCCAACCGTCGACAGGAAGCCGCCGGCCTCGGCCGGGGCCGCGGAAGTCGTCTGCGGGCTAGCGGGCGTGGGTGTCGAGACGACGCGAAACCCCGACGGTATGCCGTCGGCCGGGGTTGAGACCACACGGAAACCCGCGGGAATGCCATCCGCGGGAGGCGTCGCACGTGGCGGCGGGCCGCCGAACGTGTCGCGCATGGCCTTCGACATGACATCGTCGGACGTGCCCGCTGGAAATTCGACGATGCTGCCGTCGGGCGCGTCGACCTCGATGATTCCGGAGGCCGGCTTAGGGGCCGCGGCAGCCTGCGGGGCGTCCGGGAAGGCGTCGAACGGGTCGGCGGCCTTCGCGGGGGCTGCCGGAGCGTCGGGAAAGGTACCCCACGGATCGGTGGAACGGGCCGGGGCCGGCCGGCCCATGATCTTGTCGACCAGGATCCGGCTCAACGCCGGATCGGAGGCGGGTCGGGCGTTCGGTTCCATCACGCCGCTCCTTCGTTGCCGAATGCTTCATGAATCCCCGCCAGCAAGTCACTTCGGCGAAGGTCGGCGCGTTCCCGGATCTCTCCGACCAGCGTCATGCTGCGCGCATCGTTCCGGAGCAGCGCGGCGTAGGCGAGGAGATCGGGGAGGACATGCGGATGCCGCTGCGCGCGTACCCCGTCCGGATCTGCCCAGTAGATGATCAGACCGCGGGCCGCGTTCATGCCAAGGCGGATCTTGCCCCGGTCGTAGCTCGCCGGCAGATGCTCGATCGCGCCGGCCAACGCGTGCGTCATGACGCTGAGCAACTCGTCCCGGTCTTCGCCCGATGGCCGCAAGCCCTTGCGATCATGCACGTGGGACCGCAGGCATCGGAGGATATGGTCGAGTGCCCACGGCGGGTCATCGCCGTCCGCGATCTGCATCAGGTGCTTGCGGAGATCGAAGATCTTGTAGTCGAGCTCTTCCTCCGCACGGGAGGGCGGCGCCGGCTCGTCGAAGTCCGGATCGTCCGGGCCTTCCTGGAAGAGAGCGTCTGTCGCAGAGTTGGCCATTGGCGATCGGGCTTTCATCCGAAAGTTGATGCCAAACTGTATGGGCGTTACGTGCGCGATAATAGGCGGGATCTATGGGCTGGAATTCGCGCGCATGGCGGCCACTATGACAATAGGCGCGCCTGGAGAGCCGAGTTTTTTAGCGGCGGCATTTTTCGTCGGCCGTCTGACGCGGTTTCCGGAACGTCGTTGTGACTGGTACCCAGGGGTGGGGTCCGGCTAGCCGCCACCGGGTTAGCAAGGCGACGCCGCCCCATTGGCCCAGCGTGTCGGCGGGCGCACAATGGCGGCTCGCCACAGGAGATCGACCCCATGTGCCTTCCGGCCGACATGCGCGCCCTTGTCCTTCGCTCCACCCTCGATACGGTCGCCGCGACGATCGGCCAAGTCGAACTCACGCCCGCGCTGGCCCTGCGCCTCACTGCGATCGTGGAAGACGCTCGGCTAACCGCAATTGAGCTTGAGGAGGCGCTAAGGCCCGTCCCTGCCGCGATCCTACCGCCGGTCCCGCCGAAGCCATCACGGCGCTTCGTGGGTCGCAGCGAACCCGGATCGAACGTCATCGCCCTCCGGGCCGGCTAGGTCCTCTCGCGCTGCCCGGTCGAGGATCCGGGAAACCTGAACGGCGGTCCACGTGCCGCCGCGCGCCGTCTCGATTCGGCGGGCGATCAGGCCCCGCCGGACAGTGCGCGATGCACCGACCCCTTGCCAATCCCGAGCTTCGCCGCGATGGCGGACATGCTCAACCCCTCCGCTGACAGCGCCTTGATCTGGTCCGCCTTGGCCCGTGCGGTGGGCTTCCGGCCCTTGTAGGCGCCCTCCCCCTTGGCCTTGGCGATGCCCTCCCGCTGACGCTCCAGCATCATCTCCCGTTCGAACTGGGCCACACCCCCAAGCACGTTGAGCATCAGCTTGCCGGTAGGCGTTGAAGTGTCCACGCCCAGGTTCTCAATGCGCAGGGCCACGCCCTTGGCCTCCAGGCCGGCGATGATGTTGCCCAGGTGGGTCACCGAACGGGCCAGCCGGTCCAGCTTTGTGACCACGATGGTGTCCCCTTCACGGGCGAACTCTAGGGCCGCTTCCAGGGCCTTGCGGGGGCCCACGGAGGACGCTTGCTCCTGATACAGCTTGGTACAGCCGAGGGCCGTCAGGTCGCGAATTTGGGCCTCCAGGCCGGCTTCCTGTTCGAGGGTGGAGGTGCGGGCGTAGCCGATGAGCATGAGGGGCGTTCCGGTCCGGTTCGTTCCAATAGGTTCTGGGACGTTGAACCACATGTCGTTCCGAAACACAATATAACTCAATTGGAACGGTTACGGTAGGGGGCTGGAACGTTCCACACGGGCAAGCCCTATTGGAACGCTCACCCCACAGGAGCGATGCAGAACGAAATCCTATGACGTACGGCCGATAGCACGGACCGTAGGCGCCAAGCCTCGATCCAGCCGAGCACAGCGCCCGGCTCCGCAGCCTTCGCGCCATTGCCCGCATGCCGGGGGATCTCCTGGCCAAGGCCTAGCAGCAGCGCCACGCGCTGGAGCCGTTCGCCGCCGTGCCCGACCATCTGGAACCGGCTCGACTGGCGACGCATCCTGAGGAGCTATGTCGGCCTCAGAACTGGCCTCTAGGCTCGTCCCTTCCTTCGTGTCACGCCGCACTCGGAGGCCGCCCATGTCCCGCTTCGCATTCTGCCTCGCTTGCTGCCTACTAACCTCATGGTCGCCTGAGGTGCGGGCGCAGGCTCAATCTGGTCCCACTACTGCCGCGCCCCAGATCAGCACCCATGATCCGCGCCCGCATCCTCGCCGGTCCCGTCCTAGCCCTCGCCGTGCAAACTGACGCGCGGCCGGCCTGAAACGCGAAAGGGGCGCCGGTCAGGGCGCCCCTCGGGTCTACGGTCCAGAGCGACCGCGTCTACGCCCAAGGGCGGCGTTCGAACCCCATCCCCTGCGCCAGAAGCATCAGCTCGCCGAGCAGGGCACGCGGCCCCTCGGCCACGATTTGATACCAGGGCCCGCCATCGTGGTCGGGATAGACGGTGCACACGGGCCGGGTGAGGGCGAAGCGCACGCCGCGGCGCTCGGCCTCTTCCATGAAGGGCGCGCCGTGCTCCAGATCGGCCAGCAACTCGATCTCGCCCACGGGGCGCGGCAGAGCCCCTTCCGCGGTCGGGTGCCCGACGAGGCAATAGCGGAGGTGGAAGCCCTCCTCCGCTAAGTGATGATGGTGAAGGTCGACCGTTTCCGGCTGCGGTGCGCTCGACAGCGCCTTTCTCGACTTGCTCATGGTCAGATGTGTCCCATCAAAGCCGTTTTCACGCGGCTGCTGCAGATCCGGAGCTTGAAAAACCGGACACGTCGGCCCTCGCACGCCTTTAGGCTTTCGCCTTGGACATTCGCGTGGAGACCCCGGACCCGCGGGACCGCTTATGTGTTCCAAGTGTTTTCAAGCACCTTAAGGTCGTATATCGGAGATTATATCAAAATGAAACCTGCTTAGACTGTCTGCAGTGTCGATAGACAGACTATACAACTTTGGACAAGGGTCATGCTCAAATTTAAACCCGTAAAACCTCTATGCGAAGTTGATTGGGATTGGCCGTCAGATTTCGTCCCTTTGAAACCGACATTCTTTCCGCTTGGGCGGGGTAGTAAGATAGGGCGGATAAAAGTAAGTCAGCCGGCTTCTTACAAGCAGATAATACAAATACTATTGATATTACTCGAAGAAAACGTTGACCAAAATGGTCCTGACAAGCGAAAAGCCGAGCGTGGCATCCATCTCTTAACGCAAGAGGAAGCGGCGGATCACTTGCGGTGCTCCGCACGTAACGTCAAACGCCTTAGACTTGCCGGCAAGCTGAAATACATACCGGGCAGGCCAGTCCTCATCCATGTCGACGATTTAAACGAATTCATGCGGAGAGCCGCAAAATTTAAACTGCAGGATGAAGAACCGACCGCGAGACCTAGCCCCTCACCCGAGGAGCAGGCCAGCATAGACGCGGCGGCTCGTGCTCGGCGGGCTTTGCTCCTGAGAAAGATCGCCGGCCCCATCAAGCGCACGCCGCTGACAGATGAGGAAAAGGCTCGCCGGGAAACCTTTCGCCAGGACCAAAGGAAGAAAAGGCAGCGGGCCGTGCTTCGCCGCGCAGCGAAGGCTCAAAAGAAGCCCGAAACGTCCTGAAGGCAGGTGCTGAGCACCTACCCGAAAACGTCCTCCGATAAGGTAGGCACCTCCTCGCCCCTCAGCCGGGCGATCAACGCTTCCGTCTCCTGCAGCGTCATCTCGGAAATTTCCTTGTCGCGATCGGGCGCGGGCTTGCCGTCGTAGCCCCCGACGTACAGCAGCGCCTTGAGCGCAGAAGCCTTCGCAGTCGCCGGTGCTCGCGTGTCGCGGCAGATCGCTACGGCGGTTTCGTAGGCCAGAAGCGCCCCTTCGGTTTCCATCCGCTCTCGGAGGTGCCGGCGCACTTGTGCCGGCGTCATCTCATGCGTGTGCTGGCTCATCCGAATATCCCTTCGCTGTATGTCACTGCGATCTGAATCGCCGCCGCGGGTTGCTCTCGCTTCAGCCGCGCGACCAACCCTTCCACCTCGGCGATCTTTGCGGCGTTGGCGCCCGGCGCCTCCGGCCGCGCCAATATCTCGGCGATGGCGTTGTCCTGCGCCGCCCGGTATCGCGCCGCAGACCGCGCGCCAGCCGATCCCGGCTTATGGGTGCGCTGCCACCGGTCGTAGCGCTCCCGTTGCTCGGGGGTCATGGCGGCGAGACGCTTCGCCAGCGCGCGGGCGCGCTTCTGAACGGCGGTCAGCTTGCGATCGAACTTTGGCGTGTCGACCGGCGGGAGCTGGACGACGTGCCAGGCCCTGCCCGAGGGCACACGCCCGCCGTGCAGCCTGCACCGTCCGTTGGCCATGGCCGGATTCTGACACGGCTCCCCGTCAGACTTCTTTCTGGCCCCGCATTTCGGTGCAGCTTGGCGCGCCCGGTTGAACTGGATGCAGGCGGCCCGGCCCATCGCCTTGAAGCGGGCCGAGCGGCGCCACGCAATCTGCCGCGCGGATGCCGGCTCGTTTGTCCCAAAGCCGCGCTTCACGTTGCGGCCCCTTCAGTTAAGCCCCGAAGCGGCTGGATCGTCGGCCTTCCAGCATCGAGGCTAGCGGCAGAGTTGCGGATACTGCGGCTTGTGTGCGTGTGAGATACTTTAGAACTGACTCGGATAGCCGGGGGGACAAGAAGATAATAAAGAGAGAGAGGAAAACCATATATAAGTTCGCGCACACGCAAGCCGCAATTTCCGCAATCGCCCCCCGTGGCAAACGTCTCACCAGACCTTTTGTATGTCACGCAGGCCATTATGCCTCCCCGTCCGACAGCGTGTCGGTGTTCATCCTCTTCCGCGCCTTGGCCGCCTCGATGATCTTCTCCCGAGCACTGTTGCGGTCCTGGACCTCACGCGCTGCACGATCCTCGAACCGGATTCGGACCTTTGGGTTGATAAGCCAGGCTACCGGACCGTCCGGCCCCCGCTCCGCCACAGCGCACCAGCCGGCGCGTTCCAACTCGCCCATGATCTCGACGCGGAGCCGGATCTTGGCTCTATCGGCGCCGCGCAGCTCCTTCCGAGCCTCGTAGAGATCGCGATGGCTCAGCCGGGATTTGTCCGGCTTGGTCAGGATGTAGCCCGCGATCTTCCGCGCTTCGCTGGTCTCGGCACGGGTTTCGAAATAGTCCTCGTAGAAGCGCAGGCTGTGTCGGAGGACAAAACGTCCTAGCAGCACCGCCTGCTCAGCCGTCTCCTTGTCGACCTTCACCCCGGGCAGCAATCCGTCGAAGTCGTCTACGTGCCGGAGCGCGTGACAGATCAGCGTCAGGCGGAACAGGAGCTTGCCCCATTTGGCAATATGCCCTTGCCACGCCTTCGAGACCCCCGGCAGATCGGACATCGCTCGAAAGTCAGCCTCCGCGCGGGTCAACACGGCATAAGCGTCTGGCGAGAGTTCTACGACACCGAACCCCGCCTCTGACGCTCCCAGCACGCGCACGGCTCGCGCATATGCCCCGGCTGCAGTGTGATCCGGCGGCACATCTAGCTCCGGCCGGCGGCAGCCATCGTACAGGATGAAGATGGCGCGCTGCAGAAGCCCGTCCGTCCCGAGATCTCGGGTCAGCTCGCGCAGGACATCGGGTTGCGTCCCCGCCAGGACACCCATCAGGCCGGAGGCTGCATACCTGTTCCCGCCGCCAACCCGATCCACCATGATCGCTTCGCCGTCGAACATGCGGAGCATCATGCTTCGGTCGACCTGGGCGCCTTTTTTGTAGGCCCCGAGCGAGCCGAGCAGCCCCACGAGCTCGTCAGGCGCGCGCATGATGCCTCGCGGGTTGTCCGCGTGTATGCGGATTTGCTGTTCTATGGTGGCATCGTCGACCAGGCAGCGCCGGATCCTCGGTTCCGGCTCGGTGGGCGGCGATCCCTTGGGACGCTTCTTCGCGAGCCAGGCATCGTGAAGCGGCTTGCCGAGGCGGTAGCTTTCGCGATCCATCTGCTTAAGTGGACCTAGGGCGGCCGAGATGACGGGGGATTTTACTCTTCCCGGGTCAGCCACGATGGTCACCCACAAGGTCGCGGGTTCCTCTCGGTCATCGTGCAAACGCGGCCTGATCTTCAGCGAACACCCGATCGCCGCGCCGACGACGCTTAGCGCCGCCATCACGGGCAGGGACAGCGGAACGCCCTTCCGTCGAGCTTCATCGCGTGCCCATGGGCCGATGATGGGAGGGATTGCCCCGTCCGGCGGGGTGTCGAGCTCGGAGGGGTCCGCATCGCCGAAGATGTCGACAGGGTCGATGTCGTTGAAGGACGCGTGCTGCGCTCCTTCCACGGCGGCACTAGCCGGCGCCTCCTTCGCCGCCGCGGCTGCAGCAACCCCGTCAAACCACGGCAGAGCACACGCGTCCGCTTTCTTGAACTTGCCCGTCGGATCGGCCGCTTCCGCCAGCTCAAACAGCCAAGAGGCGCCGACGGCGAACGGGGCTTTCACGCTCCTGTATGTCTGTTCCGGGTCGTCCTGTGGATCGGGGACGTTGGCTTTCTCGGCCCACTCCACGAAGAGCTCTAAGCCGCGCTCGTAGTCGTTCTGACAGGCGCCCCGCACCGCCGCGGCCATCTTGACGAAGTTCGCACGGCCGGGCGGCGCGTACACGTTGGGGATCAAGCGTAAGGCGGTTTCGACAGCGTCCGGGTCGCCGATGAGCGCGCCTTGTGGCGTATCGCGCCGGGCTCCCCCCTCCCGATAAATGGCGCCGGCATTGGGCAGCATGCTTCGAAGGGTATCGAGGAGCCCGGCTATTTCCTCTGGGTCGCAAATCGGCAGGTCAGCGAGCGGGCGCATGGCGCGCGGCCAGCGGTAGGGTTTCAGCGTCCCAGGGTGAATTGCGTCGGCGACGAACTGCTTCCCCGTCCCCAGAATCTCGACCACTCCGCCGTCGAAGCCAATCGACGTGTAGGGAAGCTCACCGCTGCATCGCACGACATACAGGGCCTTCGGCGCTTCACCGATGCGGGTCGGCGCGTCCTTGAACAGGCCCTCGACCTGCGCACGTATGATGTCGGCACAAGCTTGAACTTTGGTGTCGGCATCGATCGCGTAAAGGTATGTGCCGTCATGCTGCAGCCCGGTCCGAATACCGATGCCGGCAGCCATGGCTTGCCATTCCCGAAGATCGTTTTCCGTTGGTTCGAATGTCGGCCAGCCGGGAAGCGAGAACCAAAGGCCATCGCGGCGAACACCAGGGATCTTCCCGATCTTCTTTCCTGTCTTCGCCAAGGACGACTTAGGCGATATGATCGAACCGGGCGGTATGATCGGGAGAGTGAACAGATACCCGACATCTCGAAGTTTAAGGAATAGGCTGCGCGGGGGCTGGGCGTTCATCGGCCGCCCCCGTCAGGAGGAGAAGCCGTATTGTCGGGCGGCACGAGGGCCGCTATATTGGTGCTGCCGAGCATCTCAAATCCTTGAACGCTTAAGTGAAACGGCCAGACGCCCTGCCACGGGGGTCCTGGCCGTTTTGTCTATGGAGCGGTATTGTCGACGATCAGTCTCAGGTAGGCGCCGCGCCGCCGCGGCGGGTTGATCTGCACCCTTTCAGGGCCGAGCCGTTCGATCAGAGCGGCGATGCTGCTGACGGTCACTTGGGTCGGGTTGCTGATCGGCGAGTGAAGGACTGCCAAGCTGCGATCGGTGATGCGGTCGCGGACCCACGAGGTGGACCGGCGAAAGACGGCTGCGGTCTCGCGGACCGAGAGCGAATTGCGCTCGCGCCAGAGTTCGAGTTCGTTCGGGAGTGCGGGCATGCGCGGTCCTGCTGATGTGGCGGGATGGAAGCAGCCAGACTGACGAGGCTTCGCGCGCGATACGAGGTGCTTCAATGAGGCCGTAAATCGCGCGTCCGTCGATCAGGCCACCTTCGGAATCTGCGAGCGCGGGATCGTCGACACAGCTCGATCCATGACGCTCCAGAGATCACGGCTCTCGTGAATTGCCTCAGCCAGCTCACGGCCCCGGATTCCCTTGAACTCGGGGCGCCGGCTGGCATCTAGTCGCACGCGTTCCAGTCCGAGGAAGCTCGTCGAGAACAGCAAGATCTCTGCCTGAAAGACGATTTTCGTACGGCCGCGCAGGCGTTTGAAGGCACGCATTACCCGGTAGACGTGATTGCGATCGAGGCCGCCTTCAACGCCCGTAGGTAATCCGCCGTTCAGCGCATCGGCGGCCTTCCGCGAGCTTCCGCAGCAAAGCCGAGCGCCGACGATTACCCGATGATGGGGTGGCAGGGGGCTAAGATCCGATCCCGTTGCTGGCGGGCGCTCGAACGCCTTGTCTTTCAGCAAGAAGCCGTGACGTGCGCCGCGGACGTAGTCTGCGACCAGGGCTTCGACTTCCGGTGAAAACGGCGGTGTCAGCTTCGATGCCGGCACGCCGACTGCCGCGAGCTTCGCGATTGCCTCGTCCTCGATCTGCTTGCCGATCGATACAAGTAGCGGATTGCGCCGCTCCCAGAAGCTCCGCATCTGAGGCGCCATGTCTTCGGTGATCGGCACCGGAGACCACCCGATCGACGGGATCGGCTCTTCATCGCAGATCTCCGTCGCGGCGACGTAGAAGTCGAAGTCCGTGCCGGCGACGGGCTTTTTCGCAAAAGCGGAGTAGTGGCGTCGGTTGTTCATGACGCCGCCCCCTATCGCAGGTTCGCACGAGCGACTTCGGCCCGCTTCGATCTCGCAGCGCCACCGCGCTTTCCTGGCCTCCAGGGCTCGGCGTTCTGCACGAGCGCGACGACACCTGGCGTCTCGACCACGACGCGGCCTGCAATGCGTTTCAGGGTCAGCTTACCTTCCGCAGCCAACCTGTAGATTGTCGTGGGGGATAGACCGGTAACATCCGTGGTCACGGTCATCCGAAGATGAGGGCGTTGATCCCAGGGGATCGTTTCCGACTTTCGCGGCTGAGAGTTCGAAGGCAGGGGCATCATCTGTCCGTTCTGTCCATAGTGTCGATGGACAGAGACAAACAGGACGGACAGGGAGGGTCACGGGACAGAATTGTGGGGGTTATTTGTCCGTCAAATCAGGCGGTGGAGCGTAGAAAGCACCTAAGCCCTTCGGGACGTGCTCGTCCTGCCACCCATGACGCGACATGCGGCGGTAGGTAGCCCTGTACATCTCCGGTCGCTTCAGGCCGGGGTCTCCCTCCCAATCGTCGCGCTGATCGAGCTGTGCCGCGAGATGGAATTCGTCCGGTGCGCCCATATCGTCGCCGGAAAACAGACGTCGCTTCGCCATCACGACAAGCACGAACCGTCGCCAGTTCTCTTTGACATCAGCCCTCCTGCCTCGCTTGGGCTCTGGCGCCGCCGAAAGCATGCTGCGCACCAGCTTGGCGAGTGGGCCGCCATGCTTGAAATCTTTGATCACCGGGTCAGGGTCTTGGCCTTGAAGAATTGCCCATTCGCGAAGGAGATGTTCGACATCCTGGCTCACGCTGCCACCCCGACGGCCGGGAGCGAGTGCGTTGCATCTGTCGACCCGAGCGACATCACAGCCCGTCGAGCGAGCTCTTCCGTCGCGTCCACGATGTATGCCGCATAGTGCTGCTCGATCATCTGGACGCTCGTGTCGTGGAGGGCGCCGACCAAGCGCACCGGCAGACCGGCGCGGAGCCCCCTGACGATCGAGCTATGACGCAGCGAGAGCATCACCGTGTCGGCCGGGACGGCTGCCGCAGAGATCGTCGCCGCCCAGAGCTTGTCGACCTCGTAGGCCTCACGCCACGCTCGCCGGCCATCCCGTTCCCAACGCCCGGGCTTAACTGCTGTTCGGTGCGTCCAGCGGAGCAGCAACGGCTCGCGCGAGCTTCGATCGCGCAGAATGGGTTCGAGGCGTGACAGCACGTCCAGCCCAACGGGCACCGCGACATGCTCCGTCGGCTTCACGGATCGTCCCTTGCGAGAGGTCGGGACCATGATGCGAAGGCGATCGGTCTGGACGTCTCCCACCGTCAGCCGAGCGATCTGCGAGAACCGCGCGCCCGTCGCGGCCGAGACCATGACGAGATTGCCGAAGTCACCGGTCGAATCTACGGCGCATGCTGCTTCGACGATCCGTCGGACGGCGGCATCGGTGAGGATCTGCTTCCGGGCGTTCGACGGCGTGGGCGTAGCCTTGGTGCCGCTTTTGATTTCACCCACCAGCCCAGCCGGCAAGCTGCGGCGGTGAACTTCGGCATCGCTGTTCAGCGCGGCCCGCAGGTCGTTGAGCAACCGGTTGATGGTGGAGGGCGCCAAGCGCGTCGGTAGCGTTCGGCGCCAGGCTAGAATCACCCCTGCCGTGAGCCGCGACAGATGCGTGCTCGCAAAAGTCTCGTCGGCAAGCACGTACTTCGCCAACCTGCCTTCGGCGTTTCGCCCCGCGCGCTCGGTTCTCGCCTTCCGACCTGCAGCGTAGTTGGTCACCGCCGATCGTACAGTCGGAGCCCTAGAGGTTTCTTCGGCGTCTGCCGCCGCTTCGAGACGAGCAAACTGCTGTCTCGCCCAAGCCAACGCCGCCGTCACGGCAGCCGGGTATGTGATCGCATCTGCAGTGCTGCGGGCATCATCGGCCGGTGCGATCCGCTCCTCGATCCGCTTGCCGTCGATGACGAGCTTCGCGACCCAGGACCCTCCGCCTTTCTCCGGCTTCCGGTAGCCGAGCGAGACGCCGCCTCGCCCGCCGGACACGCCATGCCAGTACGGGTTTTTGCGGGACGGAAGCTTCGACCGTTTCGCGGCCGTATCAATCGGCAAAGCCTTCGCCATCGGGCGTCCCACACTCCGTCTCACACAGGGGACAGGTTATTGAGGACGAATAAGTTTAGCAACAAGAGCGTACTAGATCGTCCCTGTACGTCTTATTTGACTATTAATTGCCCTCCGAAGGCAAAGGTCACACGTTCGAATCGTGTCGGGTGCGCCAATACAATCCGCGATTTAGCCCGACCAGGATGGCCGGTCTCACCCAGTGAGCCCCCAGACCGGTGCCGTGGAGTGTTTGCGGTCCTCGCGGGTTCGAGGGGCCGCCCATATCGTAGGACCGGTCCTCCCGTCGCACGCTGTCGATGCGCGTCCCGCCCATCGTCCCCGGCCTTGCACATCCAACATTCGCTCAGGCGCCAGCCTCCTCGGCAGCGCGGTGCGCTCAGCGGGATCGGATGACGGGCTGCGAGGGCGACGCTGAGGCCGAAAGCCTGGAGGGGGCCGGGCGCAGAACCGGCGTGAGGATCTGCTCAAACGGGTGAAGCCGAGCGCGAGCTTCCTCCCGTCACGGGGAAATGGGTCGCATCGGTGGGCTCCGCCTCGCCCCTAGGTTCAGCGGTATGAACGCTCGCTTTCCCATGACCCGCGCCGCCGGGCTCGACCGCCTCTCTGAGTTCCTCGCCGGCGCCGGCGCGGCCTACGCCGCCGACCGCAACACCGATCGGGGGCCCGGGCAAGCGTCGACGACTTCGGCGCTCTCGCCCTATCTGCGCCGCCGCCTGATCACCGAGGCGGAGGTCGTCGCCGCCGCCGACAGCGCCTTCGGCGACGGGGGCGCGGAGAAGTTCGTGTCGGAGGTGTTCTGGCGGACCTACTTCAAGGGTCATCTGGAGACCCACCCTTCAGCCTGGACGGATGCCCTCGCGCTGGCCGCGGCGGACCATGAGCGCCTCGCGGCCGAACCCGGCCTGCGCCGGATCTACGAGGCGGCCGTCGCGGGACGGACCGGCATCGCTGGCTTCGACGATTGGGCCCGGGACCTCGTCGCGATCGGCTGGCTGCACAATCACGCCCGGATGTGGTTTGCCTCGATCTGGATCTCCACCCTGCGGCTGCCCTGGGCGCTGGGGGCCGACCATTTCCTGCGCCATCTCGTCGACGGCGACCCGGCGAGCAATACGCTGTCGTGGCGCTGGGTGGCGGGCCTGCACACCCGCGGCAAGCCCTATGTCGCCCGGGCCGAGAACATCCGGCGTTACACGGAAGGCCGCTACGATCCCGCCGGTCTCGACGAAGACCCCGCTGCGCTGGACGAGCCGATGCCGCCGCGGGAGGTCCCACTGCCTGTGTCCGACGCCCCACCTGCGGGCGATGTCGCGCTGCTCCTGCACCTCGACGACCTGCACCCGGAGAGCCTGCCCCTCGGCAGCGCGACCGTCGTGCGTGTCGGTGGCCTGATCGCCCCTGCCGATGGGGCGTCCGACCGCGTGAGGGCCGCGGACAGGAGCGCGATGGCCGATGCCCTGGCCCGGGCCGCGGCGCATTTCGGATGCCCGGCCGCGGAGGTCGGAGCCGGATGGGCAGGCGAACTGCCGGTCCTGACGGCCTGGGCCCCCGTCGGACCGTCGGCGACGGCCCTCCCGGACGGGTGCCTGCGCGTGCGTCGTATCTGGGACGAGACCGCCTGGCCGCGATCGACGCGGGGCTATTCGCGCCTGCGTTCCGCCATTCCGACCGTAATGGCGGCCTCCGCCTGCGACCGTCGCTCCGCAGGACAAGGCGACCAACCGCTCGTCATCCATCGCCAGATGCGGGACTGCTAGGAATTTGGCTCCGATTACCAAGCGAATGCAGTGGCTAACGATTTCTTAACCATGCGGTGGGCACTGCTAACTGACGCCTTCGGGGAGCCTGAGGGATGCGTACGGGGGAGGACTCAATCATGATCGAGGCGGCTCTCCTCATCGCGCTCACGGCTGCCCTCAGCGCGGCCGCGGCCGGAGCCATCAGCGAGCCGGAAGATCGATGAGCCAGAAGCGACGGGTTCGCCCCGATTTCGATCCCCTGACCGAAGCGCAGCTCGTCGCCGGGCGCACAACCGCCCGACGCGTCCTGCTTCGGCCCTCGGCCGACCAGACCCTCGGCGAGCTGTTGAACGCGATCGACCACATCACCGAGGCCGCCACGGGAGAGCGGAGCTTTCTGCACCTGAAGCCAAGCCCGACGACGCTGAAACACTGAGCGGCCGGCCAGGCTCAGAGGGCTTCCCCATGTCGACACAGCTTCGCGCCGACGTCGTTCGCGCGCTCGATGCCGCCACCGATCAGGTGCGGGCGCATCGCGCGGCGGCTGCCAATTTCCTCAACGACGTCATGCAATTGGTCGATGGGACGCTCCGCTTCCTCGAACCCGATCAAGGCATCTGGGAGGCGCGCCGTATGGTCCTGGAGAGGCTCGAGAGCATGATTCTTCTGATGGAGCCGGAGAGCGGCCGGATCGCAGCGGGGCCGGTCGTCGGACAATCCCCCCGGGCCGTCTCGACAGCCCGTGCCCATGCCATCGAGGCGATCGATCACCTGCGGACCCGGGTGTTGGGGCAGGGCCGCGTGAATGCCGCTGGCGACCGGGTCGGGCTCGGGCAAGCAGGAACGCTCATCCGCTGATCGGCTGCCGCCCGCCCGAAGCCTTTCCCGCCACAGAGCGCTCAAGCGTGCTATCTGGCGGCATGCCCCGCTGGTTCTTCCTCCTGTTCGCCATCGCACTCGGTCTGTCCGTCGTCGGAGGCGTGCTCATCTTCCTGCGGTCGCCGACGCCGGCCGAGCAGCCCGCGAACTGAGCCCTCGGGCGCGGGCTTGGCGCTTGCACCAGGCGGCCGCCACCGGGAAGCTCCGTGACCCAGTTCTGGATGGTCTGTCGCGGTGGCTCGAACTCGCGGGCGAGGTTGGTCGGGTCGCGGCCGGCACGGACCAGATCGACCATCTGCCGGCGGAACTCAGCCGAGTCTGCGGGACGGGTCTTGGGCATTGGGCAAACACCTCACGCGAAAGCGTTCTCGGTGTCCACCAAACCGGGGCAATCCCAATCCCGGCAGAGGGAGACGCCGTCGGTCGCCGTCGGGGAACTCACCCCCTCTTCCCGATCGACCGATCGGAAGGTCGGAGCGGACGGCCACAGATCCTGGCGCGCCCTCCTCGCTCTGGTCCGGCGAGGTCGGACGCTCCCCAGCTGTGTTCATAGGGCCACACCCGCGATCGACCTGCACCGACACGGACAAGCTGCCACACTCCGTCCCCAGGCCGTCTGCATGTCTCTGCCATCGAGGGCAGCGCAGGACAGTCGCCATGAACAACCAGGGACAGCCGAATGGCGCGGGGATCGTACCGTTTCCGCCCCGTATCGCGCCGACGACGCCGGATGCGGACATCGCCTCGATGATCGCGGTGCTTCAGGATCAGCTCGCCCTGGCGCGGGAAGGCAAGCTGCGCTCGGTGGCCGTCGTTTCCGTGTCCGCGGACGGCGAGGCCATCGGCACGCAATGGTCCTGCAACGGCGCCGACATCACCGGCCTGATCGGAAAGCTGACGGTGCTCACCCATGACATGATGGCCGCCCGGCGCTGACGTTCCCTCCGATGGGAGAGCGCGAGGCATCGCCGCGCGGGCCCGACGACCGCGCCGCGCGAACGGCCAGCACCATCCCGGGAACGCCCACGAGGGCGTAGAGCGCGATCAGCGCGCGCCCGAGATGATCGGCGCCGAAGACGGTGTCGGCCAGGAGACCGAGGAGCGGCGGGCCGGTGCCTGAGGCGGTCAGGGTCACGGCGGCGATGAAGAGCGCGCTGACCCGCCCGCGCAGGCTGACGGGCGTGAGCAGTTGCACCCCCGTGACCGCGGGCGGCGCGGTGAACCCGATCACGGCCGTCAGAAGGGTGAAGGCGGCGAGGGAGAGGGTCCGATCCGGGGCCAGGGCCATCAGGATCGCGACCGGCAGCGCGGCGAGGAGGCCGAGGCCGAGCATCCGCGAGGCCGCCGCACGGCGGTGCCTCCGTGCGACGCGATCCAGGATTACGCCGGCGGACAGGTGGCCGATCGGGCCCCCGATCAGCAGCAGCCCTCCCAGCACGACGCCGCTCTCCGCGGGGCTCATGCCGTGGCTGCGCACGTAGAGGGTCGGCCCCCAGGCGGCCAGGGTCCGGCCCATCAGCACGGCGCAGGCGGCTGCGGCGCAGTGTGGCAGGTAGCTCCGCCGCCGGCGCAGGATCCACGTCCAGGCGGGCCTCAAGCCGGCCCTGGCCGCCGGCGGCGGCCTCGGCAGCCGGAGGGCGGCCGCGCCGAGGATCAGCGCGAGGTTCGGCAGGCAGGCGAGGACGAACAGGGCCCGCCAAGACGCAAGCGGACCGATCCCGGGGAAGGCCAGCCCGCCCCGCAGGACGAGCCAGGCCAGGACCGCGCCGCCGGCGAGAAGGGCGAAGCTCTGCCCGAAGCTGCCGCCCACCGTGAACAGGGACACGTTCCGCGCCATGCGGCCGGGTGCGGAACCGTGGGCGATGAGCGACAGCGAGGCCGGCGCGAGGCCGGCCTGGCCCAGTCCCAGGGCGAGCCGGCTCAGGAACAGCGCCGCGAAGGAGCTGGCCAAGCCGAAGCCCAGGGTCGCCAGGGTCCACAGGCCGATGCTGGCGAGCAGGATCCTGCGCTGGTGGCCGCGATCCGCCAAGCTGCCGAAGAGCGGCATCGCCAGGGCATAGAAGACCACGAAGGCCGAGCCGTGGAGCAGCCCGAGCTGGGCGTCGCTTAGGGCGAGGTCCTGCTTCACCGGGGTCGTCACCAGGGTGATGAGGAAGCGGTCACTGGCCGCCGAGAGCTGCGCCAGGATGAGCAGCGCCAGGGGGCCGAAGCCCAGAGCCGCTCGCACGGGAACCCTGCCTGCGTCGTTCCGGAGCCCGCCGCTCATGCGGTCCGCGACGCGGGGCGCGCCCGCGTCACGTCGGGAAGGGCCCGCATCAATAGAGCTCGCTGTGCCAGTCCGCGAGAGGCCAGGACCGGCCCGCCCCGCCATGGGTCTCGCTCCGCATCCGCTGCATGTGGGTGCGGAACTGCCCGGGCGGGCGGCCGAAGGTCGTGCGGAAGGCCCGGTTGAAATGCTGCTCGCTGGAGAAGCCGTACGCATAGGCGAGGCTGGCGATCGAGCGCGTCTCGGTCCGCCGCCGCAGGGCGTCGCGCACCCGCTCCAGGCGGCGCTGCTGCACGAAGCGCGCGACCCCGCCATCCGGTGCGAAGGCCCGGTAGAGGAGGCTGCGCGAGATCCCGACCCCCGCCGCGAGGGTGTCGGCGCTGAGGTCGCGGTCGCCCAGGTGGCGCTCCACGTAGGCCTCGGCCTCCCGGCGCCGGGCGAGGTCGTCCGGACCATCGTGGGCGGCCGCCCAGACGACGGCATCGGCGGGTGCCGAATATCCGCGCAGGGCGGCACCCAGCAGCATGCCCAGGACGGCACTCGACTGCGCGACGACGGTCGGATCGAGGGAGTCCGAGCGGCGGGTCAGGGACAGGATGAAATCCGCGATCAGGCCGCCGACGGCCTGCGGCAGGATCGCCCCGTGGAAGCGGCGCAGATCGGGCACCAGCGGCTCGATCAGCGCGCGCGCCACGGGGGTCGAGATCTGGCAGACGTTGTGCGCCCGGCTCAGATGCGGCAGCGTGTTGTCGCAGACCAGGATCTCTCCCGGTCGCACGCGACGCTCGTTCCCGGGCGGGCCGGCCACCAGCTCGCCCTCGAGGAGGAGGTGAAGCGTGACGTGGTCGAAGCCGTCCTGGCGAACCCGCTGCGGCGACCGGCTGTGCTGCAGCCCGTTCAGGCGGCGCTTGAACAGGATCATCCGGTCGAGCCGGTAGGCCTGGACCTGGGCGTGGAATTCCGGGCTGATCCGGGCGACGTCGGCCCCGCCCGAATAGAGATCGCGGTACGCCTCGAACGCGTAGTCCGGACGGACCTCCTGCGTGGAAAAGGCGAATGACGGGAGGGACACGTCTGGTGGAACCCGGCGGGAGGGAACACGGCCGATCGGACGATGCCCGACCGGCGCCCCCGACACCCACCCGAATAGGGTGTCGGGGGCGCCGAGTACAACTCACGGGTCCGTGACCAATGCAAGGGCCAAGTCTGACAGGCGGCGTGATCAGTGAACGCTTGCCTTGGCCGGTGGCAGCGCGGAGATTCATCCGGGCCTCATCGTACCCGAGACAGCAACGAGGCGCGACTGTGTTGCGGACGCGGCAGGACAAGACCTGCTCGCGTCGTAAAAGGCCGATGCGCCACGGGGTTGTCGGAACGGAACCGGTTCGGCGCGCAAAAACCGATGATGGCCATCATCCTTCGGCCTGGAGGCAGGGCCGCCGGCCGCAATACCTCGGTAACCGTTACGTCCTAAATCTCGCTGATCCCACCGCCCCCCTCATTCCGCGATGCGCCCGATGACCAGAGACCAGCTTGCCGCCGAGTTGCTTCGCATCTCCAAGCTTCAGCTCAGCGATATCACCCGCGCCGTGAAGAACGGCGAGAAGTCCATTGCCCTGAACGAGGTGGTCGATCTTGGCCGGCGCCTGAACCGACTGGCGGATGCGGTCGCAGGACGCCCGGCAACGCCCGTCCTGCCCGTGGCCGCCCCCTCCGACGACGGCCTCGTCCGGGCGTGAGCGCCGCCTCGGAGTGGAGGGCCGAGCGAAACGTCGCAGCGCGTGCCCGCCTCGACCGTGCCCTGCCGGGCGTCTTCCCGGCATCCGTCCTGCGGCATGCCCTGTCGCGTCCGCTGATTCCCCCGACCCCGCGCCTCGCGGTGGAGAGCTACTGGCGGGCGCATCTCCTGCGGGCGGACCGGCTGGCCCGGGCGCTCGCGACGCGCTCCGGACATCCCGAGGGCTGGTCCTGGCGCCTCGGCACCGAGAAGGGTTCCGGCCTCGCCGCCACCTTCCGGATGCCACCCTCCCCCTTCCGGGAGGCGGCCCATGCGCGCGGCAAGGGTCACTGCTGCATCTGCGGCCAGCCGGTCTTCCGCTTCGGCTGGCACCGGGACCTCTGGGGGGCCGGCGTGCCGAACAAGAACGCGCGCTGGCACGCGGCCTGCGTCGCGGCGTGGAAGCTCTGGGTGGCGCCCAGCGATCAGGTGAAGGTGCTGAAGGCGCATCAGCGCCACCGCTGCGCCGCCTCCGGCAAGCGCCTGTTCAAGACGGCGGAGGTCGACCACCGGGTGCCCCTCTACCGCGTCTGGCGCGAGCACCGCGACGATCCCTGGCCGACGCTTCTCGGCTTCTGGGGTGCTCCCAACCTCCAGGTCGTCAACCGCGTGGTGCATGTGGAGAAATGCGGCCTCGAGGCGGGCGAGCGAGCCTCGACCCGGCAGGCCGCGCGCCTGCAGACGGCCGGGCGGCCGGAGGAAGCCGCACCCACCCCCCCCGCCCTCCTCGACGGACCGGCCTGAGCGGCCGCGCCGTACGGCGTCAGAGAACGCCCTCGATCAACCCGAGCGCCTGCGCCTCGCCCGCCTCGATGTACCAGTTCTCGGGTGCCCGCCGCAGCACCTCCTCCAGGGTCACCTGCGATCCCCGGACGAGGTTGGCGAAGCCCTCGTTCTGGATCTCGATGGAGCATTCGATCTCGTGCAGCGCCGCCTTCACGGAGGCGATGCAGGTGGTCAGGGGGCCGTTGAGGACCACCTTCTTGTCGAGCTTGCGCTCATGGATCATCAGCCGCGTGCCCCGGGTGAGGTAGCGGTTCGATCGGGCGAAGAAACTCATGAAGGTTGTGCCGGCGGAGTAGATTGCGGCCTTGCCGAGGAAGACGAACCGGCGGTCCGTGAGGATGCCGGTTTTGAAGCGGATGTCCTCGCCCATCATCCGGGCGACCTCGGGATCGCCGCCGAGGGTCGTCAACTCGACCACCACGAGATCCCGGTCGCCGACCGCGTCGAGTTGGCGCCGGAAATCCCGGTACATGTCCTGGTCGACCGTTCCCGACAGGAGAATCGCGGGGGCGTCGAAGGCGGATGGGGGCAAGGGGCTGGTGTCCATAGGGGTCCTCCCGGGGTCGAGACGTGACGGTCCCGGAAAAGAACGCAAGTTCCCGGCCCCGGATCGGTCGGCGGTGCCGACCCGGTCCGAGCCCCGCTGCCGGGCGCCGTCCGCCCGACGCCGGTCAGTCAGTACGGCGTGCCGTAATAGGGCTGCCGGCTCGGGCGGTAGCGCTCACGCACCGGGCGGTCGTAGCGGCCCTCATACGCGCCGAGATAGGGGTCGAGGGCGGGATCGCGGTAGTTGCCGTTGTTCACGCCGGCGGAGCGGTCGTTTCCGCTCAGGGCGGCGTAGGGCGACAGGCCGTCGCCCCCGCTGCCGCCGCCGCGGGCCAGGGCGCCGCCGCACAGACCCAGCACGAGGGTTGCGGCGAGCGTGGTGCGCAGGATCGATTTCGACTGCGCGGGACCATTCGACATGATGAGCTCCTGTATCGTTGAGAACGGAGTCGCGGAACGGACGTGCGGGACGCGGCCTTGCGCCGGGACGATCAGCGCTTGGCCCGCAGGCTCTTGAGGAAGCGGCGCGCCACCTCCCGCACCGCCTCGTCGTCCCGGGTGTCGTCGTCGGCCTTGTCCCAGAGATGGTCGACGCTGGCCTCCAGGGTGTTGAGAAGTTCCGGATGTTCCTGGGCCAGGAAGCGGATCGTCCCGAACAGAAGGTGCTCGGTGGCGAGTTCGCGGTGGCGCGCGTCCGCGATCCGGGCAGCGGCGGCGGTGGACGGGTCGGTTGCTGTCTTCGTCATGTCGACACAACGAACGGCCCTGGCGGCGGTTCAGGGGGGCGGGCCGGCCTCCGCGGGATTTCGTGCCATCGGCGCCGGAGGTCGCACCGTGCGAGGCCGAAAATGCCGCATGCGGGATCGCGCGTCCGGAGGCTCGTGCGCCCCGTCCCGAGGCGTCGGGGCCGAAGGGCGCTTCCGTTCCGTGGCGGGTTCGGCCAGAACCGGCGGCGTATGGCGGGTGCCCGGCCGGTCCGGCTCCGCGAAGCCCCTCGGCGGACGCAGCGATGGCATCGAGCTCCTTCTCCAGCCCGCACTTTGATACGGACCTCGCCGCCGGGATCGGCCTCGCCTTCGTGGCGGGCTTCGTGGATGCCGCGGCCTTCATCGCCCTGGCGGGCCTGTTCACCGCGCACGTCACCGGCAACTTCGTGCTGCTGGGCGCCGAACTCGTTTCGACCTCGACCGGCGTGGTCGCCAAGCTGCTCGCCCTGCCGGCCTTCGTGATCGCGGTCGCGGCCACCCGCCTCCTCGCCCTGGCGCTGGAGCGCCGGGGCGTGGCGCCCCTGCGCTGGCTCCTCGGGCTCGAGATCGTGCTGCTCGCCGCCTTCGGCACCGCCGGCCTCGCGCTCTCGCCGCTGGGCTCGCCCGACGGCGCGGCGGCGGTGACGGTCGGGATGCTCGGCGTCGGGGCGATGGGGGTCCAGAACGCCATCGGCCGCCTCGGCCTCGCCCATCTGGCCGCCACCACGGTGATGACGGTCAACGTCACCCAGGCGGTGATCGACCTCGTGGACTGGGCGCGGGGCGTCGTCCCGCCGGACGGGGCGGCGCGGGGACGGATGCGTCGGATGCTGCCGGCGGTGCTGGCCTTCGCTGTCGGGGCGCTCGCGGGCGCCTTCGGCGTCGCCGCCCTCTCGTTCGCCTGTGTCGCGATTCCCATCGCGGCGCTGGCGGGCCTCGTGCTCCTCCACCGCGCCTGAAGCGGCGCGAAGGGTGCGTCAGGCACGGCAGGCCAGCAGCCCGTAGGCGATCGTCCGGCGCCAGGTCAGGCCGTCCGGGGTGGCGAGCGCCACCACGAACGGATCGGCGAGGGTGAACACCCGCGCGCCGGCCGGCGGCGCCTGACCGTCGCCCATGGGCACCACGATCCAGGCGGGTGCGTCCGGCGCCGCGCACAGGGTCGCGACGGCTCCGGGCGGAGGATCGGCGGCCCGCAGGGGGACCGGCGGCGCGAACGGCCGGCGCTGCGCATCGGTGGCGAGGCCGAGCGCGATCAGCCGCTCCGTCCGGTCGGACCAGAGCAGCGCCAGGGGTCGCGAGAACACGATGCTGGCGCCCTGCAGGCCGGTGATCCAGCTCGGCCGGCCGAGCGCCAGCCAGGTCTCCGCTCCGCCGTCGAGCCAGAGCACCTCCCCGGACCGCTCCGCGATGGCGGCGGCGAGACCGGGCAGCAGGGTGCGGTCCTCGATGCGCCGGAAAGCCGGGGACCGCCCATCCCAGAAACCGACGAGGGCGAGGACGAGCGCCAGGGCCAGGACCGCCATCGCGGGCCGGGACCGCTCCGCGGCGATCCAGGCGAGGCCGGCGGCGAAGGCCAGGGGCGGCACGATCGGGAAATTCCGGATCAGGCTGAGTTCGAGCTGGGCCCCCTCGGTCAGGTGGGCGGCGAGCCACCCGAGGGTGAGCGCTTCGAGGCAGAGACGGCCGGCGATGAGGAGGCCGACCAGGCCCAGGGTCGCGCGCATCAGGGGGCGGGACGGCGTCAGCCGGTCCCGCCGGACCGCCGCGTGCACCCCGACGGCGAGGAAGCCGGCGGTGGCCCCGAGCAGAAGGTCGAAGGAGAACACCCAGGCCAGCCCCAGGAGGGCGACGGTGATCCGGTCTCCCGGCCGCCCCTGCGGAAGGATGGCCGCGCAGAGGCCGAAGGCGGCGGCGCCGAGGACGGAGGTGATCCACAGGAAGCGCCAGGGCTGGACCTGGATCACCAGGAGCGACGACCACAGTTCCTCGAACAGCGTGGTGGCGGCCACCCCGCAGGCGCCGGCGAGGAGCGCGGCCAGGAGCACGCGACGCGTCCGGTTCGGAACCAGGGTCGCGGCGATGAGGATCGACGCGGCCTGCACGGCGGGCGGCCCCCAGGCTTGGCTCGGCCAGAGCACGGGGAAGAGTTCGGCGCAGCGCTGGCGCAGGATACCGAGGAATTCGGGATCGACGGGTTGCAGCAGGCGCGCGAACAGCGGCACGCCGAGGCCGGCGGCGACCAGGATCGCGACGGGCAGCGGCAGCAGCACGAGCAGCCAGCGCCGGTTCTCCGCGACGAGGGCGAGGACGATCACCGCCAGGCCCGCCAGCCCCATGATCGGATGGACGAGGCCGCCGAGGGCCAAGAACCCGAGCGCCCGGGCATGGCGGCCCGTGAGGATGGCCGCGAGACCGGCGAGCACCGCCGCCTCCGCCAGGGTCCGTGGCGCCGCGATCGCTTCGCCGATCCGGAAGATGCCGGGCAGGCCGTACCAAGCGGGCAGGACCGCCATGGCTGCGAGGACGATCCAGCGCCGCCGTCCGGCCCCGAGGGCGCCCGCCAGGGCCGCGGCGGCACAGAACCAGGCGGCCAGCCCCGCGAGGCCGACGGCGAGCGCCGCCGGGCCGGCGCCGAGGGCCGCCACCAATCCGCGCAGCGCGAGCGGGAACAGGCTGAAGCGCGACTGCCCGTCATGGGTGAACATGAGGTCGCGCCCGACCCCCTCCGGGTCGAGGTCGGCCAGGGCCCGTCCCACATAGATGCGGGCGTCGCCGTGGATGCCTTCGTAGGGATGCAGCAGGAGGGCGAGACCGGCGATCCCGAGGAGGGGCCAGGCGGAGCGGTGCAGGGCCGAGGGCCAGCGCGGAGCGGCGAGGCCGGGTGCGGGGTCCGGCACGGGCACCGGGCGGTCCGTGATCCCTGCCGTCGCCATCGCGGTCAGGCCGCCCGGCGCGGCACCAGGCGCTCGCTCGTCAGCGCGTCCTGCGCACCCGAGACGCCCGCCTCGGTGTATTCCGCATCCTCGTTCACGCACCAGGGATCATAGCGCCGCTCTCCGGCGAGGATGTTCTCCACCGTGAGCATCGCGGTCATCATCGCGTGGTCCTGGTTGTTGTACTTGTGCATGCCGTTGCGCCCGACGAGGTGCAGGCTCGGATAGGCATGCTCGAGGTCGCGCCGGATCGTGGCGACGTGCGCCTTGTAGTCCTCGTCGTAGACCGGATAGGCCTTGGGCTGGCGCACCACGCAGGCATCGACCACGTCCTCGGACCGGATCAGCCCGATCTGGCCGATCTCGCGCTTGGCGAGGGCGATGAGGTCGGCATCGGACCGCGTCCACAGCCCGTCGCCCTCGAAGCAGAAATATTCCAGGCCGAGGCAGGTATGCGCCGCGTCGGGTACCATCTCGGGCGACCAGGAGCGGAAGTTCTGCACGCGCCCGACCTGCACGGACGGATCGTGGATGTAGATCCAGTTGTCGGGGAAATTCCGGTCCGAGCGCGCGATCAGCGCCACGGTGAGGAAGTCGCGGTACTGCAGGGCGCGGGCCTGGAAGGTGCTGATCGGGGCGGGCGAGAGGGACCCGACGAGTTCGCGCAGGGGCGCGGAGGAGATGACGTTGCGCGCCGTGAAGGTCTCGCGGGTGCCATCCGCGGCCTTGGCCGTGACGGTCCAGAGCCCGGTCCGGGCTTCGAAGTGCAGGCCGTCGACGCCCCGGTCGAGATGCAGGGTTCCGCCCCGGGCGACCACCTTCGCGGCGGCCGCCTCCCACATCATGCCCGGTCCCTTGCGGGGGTAGCGGAAGGATTCGATCAGCGTCTTGATCACGGGCTCGCCGGCGCGCGGCGCCTTGCGCAGGCCGAGGGAGCGCACCAGCGCGTCGCGGATCGCCGCCCCCAGATCGAGGCCGTTGATGCGCTGGGCCGCCCAGTCCGCCGAGATGGCGTCGCAGGACATGCCCCAGACCTTCTCGGTGTAGGTCTTGAAGAAGATCGAGAACAGGCGCTCGCCGAAGCGGTTGCGGACCCAGTCGTGGAAGCTCTTCGGCTCCGCGATCGGCCGGGCGCGGGCATAGAGGTAGGAGGCGACGCAGGCGGTGCTCTCCAGGAGCCCGAGGTTGCGCAGCGCCTCGAAGGCCTTGAGCGGATAGGCGTAGTACTTGCCCTTGTAGAAGATCCGCGACAGCCGCGGCCGCTCGATGAAGTCGTCCGGCAGGAGCTCGTCCCAGAGGTCGACCACGGCCTTCGACTTCGAGAAGAAGCGATGGCCGCCGATGTCGAACAGGTAGCCGTTATGCGCCACCGTGCGGCTGATGCCGCCGACCTGGACGGGATCCTTTTCCAGGACCGTCACCGAGCGCCCGGCCTTCGCCAGCAGGTAGGCGGCGGTCAGGCCGGCGGGACCCGCCCCGATCACGAGCGTTTCCGAGTGGTGGCTCATCGGGCAGGACCGTCAATCAACCAGAGAACGAAGCATCCCCGGGATACCCCGGATTGGTTAAGGAAGCCCTCTTCGGCATGGCGGACGGTTCCCCGCGCGACGTCCGCGCCGCCCTCGCGACGGGGTCCGCCACCCGGCGGCCCTCCCGCCCGGCGGCCGGGCTTCCCATATCGGTCCCGTCCTCCCGCCGTCCGGAACCGCCTTGCTCAAGATCGCCGCTCTCGCCTTCGTCCTGGCCTACCTCGCACCCATCGCGATCTCAGCCGCCCTCTATGCCAGCCAGACCCGGGGGGACTGGCGCTCCGCCGACCGCTCCAGCACCGGCCTGCTGCCTCCCGCCTCGGCTCATCCGGAGGCGATCGTGCGGATTTTCTCGGCCCGGACGGTGAGCTGGCGCGGCATCGTCGCCACTCACAGCTGGATCGTCGTCAAGGAGGCCGGCGCGCCCGCCTATCAGCGCTTCGACTACACGGCCTGGGGCCAGCCGATCTGGATCGATCGCTTCGTGCCGGACGGACGCTGGTTCGGGAGCGTGCCCGAGACCGTCGTGGGCGCCGATGGTCCGGCTGCCGAGGCGATGATCCCGCGCATCCGGGAGACGATCCGGACCTACCGCTACGCACAGCCCGGGGACTACACCGTCTGGCCGGGCCCGAACTCGAACACCTTCGTGGCCGCCGTGATGAGCGCGGTGCCGGAGATGGCGGCGAGCCTGCCCGCCACCGCGATCGGCAAGGATTTTCCCTATGACGGCCGCTGGGTCGGCCCGACACCGTCGCGGACCGGATTCCGGCTCAACCTCGGCGGCTATCTCGGGCTGACGGTCGCCTGGGTCGAGGGCCTGGAGCTGAACATCCTCGGGGCCGTCGCGGGCCTGGACCTCCGGCGGCCGGCCCTCAAGCTCCCAGCCCTCGGGCGCGTCGGGTGGTGAAGCGCGGACCCCGCCCCCGGACGGACGACGCTAATCCTGCCAGACCGGCGCGCGCACGCTCAACTCAAGGAAGAGCGCCAAGCACCCGATATAGATGTTCAGATACGCAAGCATAGCGGTGACTTGGACGTCCTCTTCACGCACTGGCGGCGTGTCTACGTAGTATGATGCATGCCCGACCTCCGCTACGCAAGGATAAAGGTCGCTGCTAGGCACGATCTTTCATCTTTCGAATGACAACAAACCTGAGCTGTCATGGCGGCGGCCCGAACGGGGCACGATCGCCACAGTCGCGTATCGGTGATCAGGCGTTGCGGGAGTCCGGCGCCTCGGACCCGGAGGCTTGCCATCATCCTTGAGGCCGAACGGGCGGCCCGTAGGGTCTGCGAGTTCCGATCGCGGAACGCGTTCGCCCTCCTCGCACGCCGACGCAGCCCGTCCGAGGAAATCGCTAGGACACTTCGGCCTTCGCAGCAATCGCCTTGCCACGCGATGTCCGAACACGGAAAAACGCGATGATCCTCTTTTCCACGACCAGGTGAACCAGAACTCCGACGACGCAGGCGGCGACGATCAACACGGGCCAGAGACTGGCTTCCAACGACTGCAGATGCGCTCTTTTCAGGATTGACAGGCTTAGGCTGAAGGTCAGGGTATGGGTCAGATAGAGACTGTACGATGCGTCTCCGATAAGATGCATGGTTTTCAGCACCCATGATGAGGGGCTGATGTTGGGTGCGATCGCGGCCGCCAGGATGATGGCCCCCGACAGGACGAGTTCGAGGAACTCGAACCATCCCTCTCTGATCTGGAACACGACGATCGCGATGCCGATCACCAGCGCCGCGAGGGCGAGACCTACCCCGAGGAGGCCATGCCGCGATCGATCGATGGCCGAAACCTGCGTGACAATGCCGATGAGGATTCCCAGTGCAAACAGCAGGAAGATCGAACTGCCATGCCAGGCGACACTCCTGAAGGTCGTCAGATATCCAACGAAGGTCAATGCGACCAGAGCTGACAAGATGAGGAGCAAGCCCGATCTACGTTGAAGCGACAAAGACAAGGCAAAAATATAATAGAACATCATTTCCCAGACCAGCGACCAACCTACGCCGTGAACAGGCTCCACCAGACCGTTCGGGGAGAAGACGGGAAGCAGGAAATACGAGCCCGTCGTCCAGACAAAGTCCTTCTGTCGGCTATCGATGAAAATCTTGATCGACAGGGCGATCCAATAAAGCGGGAAGACCCGCTGGATCCGCCGCAGCAGAAACTCACGGGGCGCATTCACCGTCGCGAAGGAATCCCAGGCGGTCACGGTCATGATGAAACCGCTGATCACAAAAAAAATTCCGACGCCTAACGCACCGAGCGCAGAATACCTCTCATCTAGAATATGGGGAAAAAACACAGAAACATGGGAAAAAACCACCAAGAGGGCCGCAATACCTCTCATATACTGTATATTATCGAGTATGATCGATTTTCCAAGACGTTGTGTCACCATCTCACATCCCCGTTCGATTTAAGCCCAAGGATAGCCACGAATTTCGGGATGCACGTGCAGTCCAGACCCGATTTTCCTGAGGGATGCCCGAAAGAGCGGTTTCACCGGCATCGGCAGATATATCGAGGCGCTGGCCCACAGGCTGATCGTCTTCCACTTCGCATCCGATCGAGCATTCAACAAAATACAACTTGAAAATACGAGGCGACTTGAAAAATCTACCCTCAATACTCGATTTCAAACTCCTGAGTGATTGTACAAAATTGAATAGGTCCGACCTTATCCGGAAGTCAAATTTATTCCAATGGCTCGGATTTTTCTATTACGCAACAGAAACTTCCAGCCAAAATCTGCTTTGAATACGCAGGTCGCACGAATTGATCTTGTCGATACGCGTCAATCCGCTCAGCACAGAAAATCGATTGATTACGTATTGCACAGGCTGATGAGCCAACCCAATGAAAGAATATCTTTTAGATAAAATTTAAACATGGATTTTTACTCAAATTTCTATAATCATAAAAATAATCCCAAAATTTACTCACCGATCAAGGCTTATATTTCTCATATTATAACTAAAATTACGATCTATTTACAATCAATGCAAATAAAATTCTATCACATTCCTGAAATCTTCTTTGAAAACTCGCGACCGGAATCTTGCTCTGGCCTCGATGTGGGTTGGCCGATCTGCTTCTGTGCAGCAGAGGAAAGTCGTCGCGGCAAAGGTCGTCGCGCGCAGCCGGTCGTTCATCGGTGTCGACGAGCACCTCGAATGCCGACCTCCATTCGGAAAGGATGCGTCTGCTCCGTGTTAGAACGGTACGTGGCGGATCTGCGATCCATCGACCGAAAGGGCGGACAATCCATCGCTCACGCCCGCCGCAGGAACGAAGCTGGCCGTCGATCATTCAAGCTCGCATCGGCAGCCCGGCGCTTGACATGACACGCCTTACCCCGGACGACCCGGACGCGGATGGCCGACCACCCGTGACTCCGGCCCAGTCGCGCGCGACGCTGGGCGCCTTGGGCAGGTCGCACCCTACCCTGCTGTCGACGGAGTGCCCGCCGTGACCGGACGGATTCCAAACCTTCGAGCGCTGGCGAGAGCACCAGAGAACAAGGATCCGGAATGGCAAGGACAACGGCAAGAACGGGCAGGACCCTCCTCGGAGCGGTCTCCGTCCTGGGCCTGATCGCGGC
Organism: Methylobacterium sp. FW306-05-D; assembly: GCF_058782155.1. NCBI lineage: Bacteria > Pseudomonadati > Pseudomonadota > Alphaproteobacteria > Hyphomicrobiales > Methylobacteriaceae > Methylobacterium > Methylobacterium sp. FW306-05-D. The sequence goes on along the minus strand of NZ_JBYSXL010000004.1, from coordinate 56,454 downwards.
GCCCCCCTGCTGGGCGCGGCCGGACAGCACCGTCACCGTCACGGACGCACAGGGCCTCGCCAGGGCCTACCCGCCCGGGACGACCATTCTGATTCCCGCCGGCACCGTCATCAACGGTCCGGTGGTCCTGCAATCCGTCGGATCGCCCGGCAAACCCATCGTCGTGAAGCGATCCGGGACTGGAGCGCTCCCCCGGATCACCGGGTCCGCCACCGCCTTCACCGACGCTCTGACCGTCGGCTCGTACACCGTCATCGATGGCCTGCTCCTCACGGACACCAACCGCTACGGGGTGGCGGCCCCCAAAAACACGGTCGGCGTGACCGTGCAGAACAGCGAGATGACCCGCGTCGGCATCGGGGTCGGGTTGTTCGGCAGCCGGGGCCGCGTGCTCAACAACGTCATCCACGACCTCACGATGGTGAAGGTGACGCCGAAGTCGGTGAATCCCGACGACGATTACGGTGCCAACGGAGTCCTGGTGGCGGGAACCGGACACGAGGTCGCCCACAACCGGTTCTTCCGCAATACGGCGCCCAGTGACGATTACGGCGAGGACGGGGGCTGCCTGGAGCTGTTCGGATCCGTCTCCGACCTGCGCGTGCATCACAACTGGTGCGCGGACAGCGTCGGCTTCATGGAACTGGGCGGACAGAAGGGCGACGTCATCCAGAACGTGGACATCGCCTTCAACGTCGGGCTCGATCTGCGCAACAAGCCCTTCTTCAACCCGCACAACGGCGGGGGCCAGTTCGCCGTCGACTTCCGCAACGTGACCCTGCGGCGCAACACCATCGTGGCCACGAAGGCCAATTCCAAGGCGATGGGTATCTTCTACCTGGATGCCGATCCGGCACCCGGCGCCTTCAGCATCGCGGACAACATCATCAGCCTCAACTCCGGGGACAGCGTGTTCAAGCGCGAAGGCAGCTACCACACCGGCAACGTCTTCCACCTGCAGGACAAGGCCACGCACCTGTTCAACAACTGGTCCATGACCCTCGGCCCCGGCGAGACCTACGCCGATCCCCAGTTCGTCGATCCCGGCACGGAAAAGCTTCGCCTGAGGCCTGGAAGCCCGGCGGCCGGCAAAGGCGCGTTCTGAGAACGCACGATCCTGAGAGCGGGGGGGACCGGCGGCCCGCCGCCCGTCCCCGTGGGGCTGCGTCGGACATGGAGCTCGGCGGCAAGCCCGAGAGGGCCGTGCGGCATGGTGGCGTCCCCGGCAGGTCTCGAACCTGCGACCCCAGGTTTCATCCCACTTCGGCTTCCGCCGCCGCCTGCCCGAAGGCGTGCGTTCGTGGTCTGGACTATCCCTTCACCGTAGGTCCCGTCGCCGGGGCCCTTAGGTGCCGCCCGTCTAGTCTCTACACCGTCCCGGTGCCCGCGGGAGCGGATGCCGGGCTTGGCTCGGGATTGGCTGCGCGTGCCACCGGCACGCGTTGAGCGTTCCCCGAATTTGAGCGGATCCGCCGCGCGGTTTCCCATCGCGACGCCCAATTGTGATCTAGGAAACCTGTGCTCTGTCCAGCTGAGCTACGGAGACTCACCGAGGGCGTTCCTAGCATCATCACCCGGAGCCGCCAACCGGGCTCGCACGTTCCGGATCGACGACCGGGAACTCCGGTCTCCCGTCGGCGGCCCCTCCTCCACCGGTGATTGTCTCGGCCTCCATCGGCATCGTCCGCCTGTGGCCATCTTGCCGCAATGCCGCATGAACCGCCCTTCGCGGGGGCGCCCTTCCTTGCCTCGCCCCCCTGCGGGACGACAATGACGGGGGATTCGCACCATCGGGGGGCCGGGTTTCGTGACGATCGCGCGGCGACGATCGCTCCTCGTCCAGGGAGCGCTGCTCCTCGGCGTCATCCCGGGCTTCGTCACGGGACTGCAGGGCCCGGCGCGCGCGGTCGCGCCCGAATGCCTGGCGGCGCCGGCCCGGGAGGACCGTCTGGCCGGCCTCGGCCCACGGGGCGAACTGGTCCTCGCCTCGGGCGCCCGGGCGGTGCTCGACGGCGTGCGCTGGCCGGACACCCCCGAGGCCGCGGCGGAGGCCCATGCCTGGCTCCTCGCCCGGAGCGGCGACCGCCTGACCCTGGTCGCCCGGGGCGAGGTCGATCGCTGGGGCCGGTCCCATGTCGATGCGATGCCGCTGGATTCCACCGCGGAGGCGGCGCCCGACCTCGCGGCCGGGCTGGTGGCGCTCGGCCTCGTCGCAGTCGATGCGGGGGAGCGGGACGCCCTGTGCCGGCCGGCCCTCCTCGCCGTCGAGGCCGGGGCGCGCCGGAGCGGACGCGGCCTCTGGCGCCAGGCCGCTCCGGACGTCCGGGACGGCCCCGCCCTGCGGACCAGACTGGGTCGTTTCGTCGTGGCTGAGGGCGTCGTGCTCTGGGTCGGAGAACGCCCGCGCCGCACCTATCTCGACTTCGCGCGCCGGGGGGAGGACGGGCTCACGGTGACCGTGTCGAAACGCACTTGGCGCGCCTTGCAGGAACGTGGTTTGAGTGCCGCCTCCCTGCGCGGGCGACAGGTCCGGGTCCGGGGGGTGATGGAGGCCTGGCGTGGCCCGACCCTCGACATCGCGAGTGCCGACATGATCGAACTTCTGGACGGGGAGCAGGCGCAGAGGCGCTGAACGGCATGGCTTCGATCCTCCGCCTCACGATGCGCACGGCCGCCGCCCATCCTCCCGCGGGCCGGGTCCGGCTCGGCGTCCGCGTCGCTCCCTGGCCGCTCGTCGGCCTGCTGCTCACGGGCTGCATCGGCGACCAGACCGGTGCCGTCGTGCAGAAGGCCGCGCTGGTCGTGCCCCGCGAGGCCCCGCGCACGACGGGGCGCGAACGCACGGCCTCGGATGCCGACCACGCCAAGCTGGTGGCCTCCTTCGGCGGGGAGTACCGGTCCCCGGCGACGCTCCGACTCGTCAGCGACGTGACCGACCGCCTCGTCAAGGCGACCGAGCGGCCGGAGGAGACCTACGCGGTCACCCTGCTGGACTCGCCGGTGATCAACGCCTTCGCGCTGCCGAGCGGCCGGCTCTACGTCACCCGGGGCCTGCTGGCGCTGGCGAGCGACACTTCCGAGGTCGCCGCCGTCCTCGCCCACGAGATCGCCCACGTCACCCTGCGCCACGCCACGGCGCGCACCGAATTGGCGCTGCGCTCGCAGCTGGTGAGCAAGGTCGTGGCCGACGTGCTCAACGATCCCGTCACGGGCGCCCAGCTCCAGAGCCAGTCGAAATTCGCCCTGGCGCGGTTCTCGCGGGACCAGGAACTCGAGGCCGACAGCGTCGGCGTGCGCACCCTGGCCCGCGCCGGCTACGATCCGTTCGGGGCCGGTCGCTTCCTCACCGCGCTGAACCGGACCACCGCCCTGAAGACCGGCACCGGCCAGGCCGGCGAGCCCGACATGCTGGCGACCCATCCGGGCACCGTCGAGCGCATCACCCTGGTGACCCGCGCCGCCCGCCTCATCGGCGCGCCGGGCCTCGGCGTCGACGAGCGCACCCGCTACCTCGCGGCCATCGACGGCATCGCCTACGGCGACAATCCCGGCGACGGGGTCGTGCGCGGACGCAAGTTCCTCCATCCCGCCCTCGGCATCGCCTTCGAGGTACCGGAGGCCTTCTCCATCGAGAACACCCGGAACGCGGTCCTCGGCACCACCGGCGAGGGCAGCCGGCGCCTGCTCTTCGACCAGGTCGAGAGCAATCCAGGCCAGAGCCTCGAGGAGGTGCTGAAGGCGACCTGGAACGACGTCGTCGAGCCCGGCTCCCTCGAGAACCGCATGGTCGCCGGCTTCCCGGCGGCGACGGCCCTGTCCCGCGGCAAGGACTGGACCTTCCGCCTCGCCGTGATCCGCGTCGGCGAGACCAGTTTCCGGATGATCATGGCGGCCAAGGGCAGCACCGATCCGGACGGCGCCTTCCGGCGCTGGACCGAGAGCCTGTCCGCGATCGATCCGGCCGAGGCCCGGACCCTGCGGCCCCTGCGCCTCGTCGTGGTGACCGCCGGCCCCGGTGAGGGCGTCGAGACCCTGGCGCAGCGCATGGTCGTCCCCGACAAGCCGGTGGAGCGATTCCTCGTGCTCAACGGCCTGGAGCGCGGCGCCACCCTGCGCGCCGGTCAGGCCTACAAGGTCGTGGTTGAGTAGTCCGGCCCCGGCACCCGAAGGTCGTAGAAACGGCTTTGTTGAACAGTAGCTCTCACAGGCTTGATTTGAAAAATCTCACAGTCGACGGATTCTTTTGCCGAAGACGACGGCCCCACGGCAGACTATAGACAGGACGGCATCAGTCCCGCGATACCCGCCGGGTCCGAAGCGGTTAACCCCGTGACCCTTCGAGATCCGACATGCTCGAAATTCTGACCGGCTTCCTCGACCGCACCAGCCTGGCGCCGCATGGGATCTGCCTGCTCTGGCGGCCGGAGCTGATCTGGACGCATGTCGTCTCCGACGCGATCATCGCCCTGGCCTACTTCACGATTCCGGTCGCCCTCGGCGTCTTCGTGACCCGCCGGCGCGACATCGCCTTCGGCTGGATGTTCTGGGCCTTCGCCGTGTTCATCCTCGCCTGCGGCACCACCCATCTCTTCGCGATCTGGACCCTGTGGGTGCCGGACTACGCGGCCGAGGCGGCGGTCAAGGCGGTCACGGCCGCGGCCTCGATCATGACCGCGGTGCTGCTCTGGATCCTGCTGCCGCGAGCCCTCGCCCTGCCCTCGCCCGCGCAGCTGCGCACCGCGAATGCCGAGCTGCTGGCCCGCATACGCGAGCGTGACGCGGCGCTCGCCGCCCTGCAGGAGGCCTGTGCCGAGCGCGACCGGGCCGAGGAGATGCTGCGCCAGAGCCAGAAGATGGAGGCCATCGGCGCTCTCACCGGAGGCGTCGCCCACGACTTCAACAATCTACTCGGCGTCGTCATCAGCAATCTCGATCGGATCGAGCGCTTCCTGCCCGCGGAGAGCGGCGCACGCCGATCCCTGCAGGGAGCCATGACGGGGGCCGAGCGCGCGGCGGCCCTCGTCCAGAAGATGCTCGCCTTCGCCCGGCGCCAGCCTCTCCAGCCGACGCGGGTCGACCCCAACGGCCTGATCCGCGACCTGTCGGAACTCCTGCGCGGCGCCCTCGGGACGGTGGAGGTCCCCGAGATGGTCCTCGCTCCCCAGGTCTGGCCGGTCTGCGTCGACGCCAATCAGCTGGAGAACGCCCTGCTGAATCTCGCGGTGAATGCCCGCGACGCGATCCGGGAGGGCGGCCGCGTGGTGATCCGCACGCGCAACGTTCCGGCCGCCGAGGCCGCGACGATTCCCACCCTGCGCGACGTCGACCATGTCGCCATCGCGATCGAGGACAGCGGCCGGGGCATGGGCCCGAACATCCTCGCGCGTGCCTTCGAGCCGTTCTTCACCACCAAGGCGGTGGGAGAAGGCACCGGCCTCGGCCTGAGCCAGGTCTTCGGCTTCGCCAAGCAGTCCGATGGACACGCCCAGATCGAAAGCGAACCGGGTCGCGGCACGACCGTCTGGATCTACTTGCCCCGTGACAGGACCGAGGTATCGTTGCCGCGCGCGGGCAGCGAGACGGCAGGAATCACGCAGGCACCGCGCGTCGGTTACGCCTGACGGAATGTGACGACGATGAGCAACGCACCCAAACCGCGCATCCTGATGGTCGAGGACGAGTCCCTGCTGCTCGAAGTCATCACGGCCGATCTCGAGGATGCGGGCTTCGTCGTCTTCCAGGCGGCCACCGCCGAGATCGCCCTGAACATCCTCAAGGCCGAGGCGTCCGTCGATCTCCTGTTCACCGATATCCGGCTGCCCGGCCTCATGGATGGATGGCAGCTGGCAGAGGCCGCGCGGGCGCTGCGGCCGGGCCTGCCGATCATCTACGCCACGGGCTTCTCGCAAACGCCGCCCCGCCTCATCACGGGCAGCGTGTTCTTCACCAAGCCCTACCGGGCGGCGACGCTGATCAAGGCGATCGAGTCCTTCGAGGCCCGGCCGACCGCGTGAGCCGCCCGCCCTGTCCGACCCGCCGTACGGTCACGGCCGCCGGGCTTGCGAGCGCCGCTGCGTTGGCCGCCCCGGGCTCGTCCAGGGCCGGCACACCCGCGGCTGATACGTCCGGGGAAGCGCCGGCGCCGGGCAGGCCGCTGCGCATCGCGATGCTGCTCTACCCGGGCATGACCGCCCTCGACCTCGTCGGCCCGCAGGCCCTCCTGTCCGGCATCGCCGGGGGTGGGCTGCATCTCGTGGGGCGCACGACCGGGGCCGTCCCATCGGATACCGGGCTGGCCCTGGTGGCCGGCGACAGCTTCGAGACCTGCCCGCGCGACCTCGACGTGCTGTTCGTGCCGGGGGGCGACGGGACCCCCGCCCAGATGCGCGACCGCGACACGCTCTCCTTCCTGCGCGATCGGGCGGAGCGCGCCGGCTGGATCACCAGCGTCTGTACCGGCTCGCTGATTCTCGGGGCGGCCGGCCTGCTTCGCGGCTACCGCGCCACCTCGCACTGGTGCGTGCGCGACCGGGTGCTGCCGCGCCTCGGCGCCATCCCGGTGGATGAACGCGTGGTCTTCGACCGGAACCGGGTCACGGCGGCGGGCATCTCGGCGGGGCTCGACTTCGCCCTGGCGCTCTCCGCCCGCCTCGCCGGGTCCGAGGCGGCCCGCACGAGCCAGCTCGTGGTCGAGTACGCCCCGGCACCGCCCTTCGCGGCGGGAACACCCGCCACGGCCGGCCCGGGCATCACCGCGCGGGCGCGGGCGATCCTCCGCCCGCTGATCGACGGCGCGGACGCCGCGGCGGCCGCAGCGGAGTTCACGCGTCCGTGATCGGGCCGTGGCCCGAAACTCGCTGGTGTCCTCAATGGCCGTTTGCCACCGCGTCGGGCACACGCCAAGATCGCACTCCGAAGATCGTACCCTTGCCGTGACCTTCCGGGACCGCGCGCAACTCCGGGCGGCCCATCCGCTCCAAAAAGGATAGGACCAACCCATGGCGGCAGGCCTCGCGGGCGACCTCACGCGGACGAAATCGCTGGAACGGCTGAACAGCGACGCGGAAGGCGGCGAGCATAAGCTCGCCCGCACCCTCGGCCCCTGGAGCCTGATCGCGCTCGGAATCGGCGCGGTGATCGGCGCCGGCCTGTTCTCGCTCACCGGCATCGCGGCGGCCGAGCACGCGGGACCTGCGGTGGTGATCTCCTTCGCCATCGCCTCCATCGCCTGCGCCTTCGCGGGCATGTGCTACAGCGAACTTGCCGGCATGATCCCCGTGGCGGGCTCGGCCTACACCTACGCCTACGCCACCATGGGCGAGTTCGTGGCCTGGATCATCGGGTGGGATCTCGTGCTCGAATACGCGGTCGGCGCCGCCACCGTGTCGGTGAGCTGGTCGAGCTACGTCACGCGGTTCCTGCGCGACACGCTCGGGGTCAACCTGCCCCCCAGCCTCGTGAATTCGCCCTTCGAGACCTACAAGCTCGCCGACGGCACGGTGGCGCACGGCCTCGTCAACCTGCCGGCGATCCTCATCATCGTGGCGGCCTCCGCCCTGCTGATGATCGGCATCCGGGAATCGGCCCGGGTCAACGCCGTGGTGGTGTTGGTCAAGCTCGCGGTGGTGGCGGTCGTGGTCGGGGTCGGCCTGTTCTACATCAAGGCCCAGAACTACGTGCCGTTCATCCCCGAGAACACCGGCACCTTCGGCGAGTACGGCTGGAGCGGGATCATGCGCGGCGCCGGCGTGGTGTTCTTCGCCTATGTGGGCTTCGACGCGGTCTCGACGGCGGCGCAGGAGGCCAAGAACCCCCAGCGCAACATGATGATCGGCATCCTGGGGTCGCTGGCCATCTGCACGGTGATCTACATCGCCTTCGCGGGCGTGCTCACCGGCCTCGTGCATTACGACCAGATGAAGGGCGACGCCGCCCCGGTGAACACCGCCATCGCGCAGACGCCGTTCCCCTGGCTGCGCAGCCTCGTGACCCTCGGGGTGATCGCGGGCTTCTCCACCGTGATCCTAGTGCTGCTGCTCGGCCAGAGCCGGGTGTTCTACTCCATGAGCCAGGACCGGCTGCTGCCGGGCTTCTTCTCCAAGATCCACCCGACCTGGAAGACGCCCTACCGCTCGAACCTGTTCTTCATGGTCTTCACCAGCGCGCTCGGCGGCTTCCTGCCGATCTCCCAGCTCGGCCACATGACGAGCATCGGCACGCTGCTGGCCTTCATCCTCGTCTGCGTCGGCGTCATCATCCTGCGCCGGACCCAGCCGGAGGCGCGGCGCGACTACCGCACGCCGCTCGTGCCCCTGGTGCCGATCCTCGGCATCCTGAGCTGCTTTGCCATGATGGTCTCGCTGGACGGGGAGACCTGGCTGCGCCTGCTGATCTGGCTCGCCATCGGTCTGGTCATCTACTTCGCCTGGAGCCGGCGCCACAGCCGGGTCGGGCGCGAGGCAGCGGCCTGATCGGACCGGGGAGACCCCTCTGCGCGCCGGCGAGGAGCCACGCCTCAGGCGGTGCGCGCCAGCGCCAATGTGGGCGCGCTCCGGACCGGCTCGCCCACGGCCACGGTCTGGCGCTCGCGGGCGATGAAGGCGGAGGGCATCTCCGCCTGCATGTCGGCCTCGACGCTGCGCAGCATCGCGTCGGTATGGCAGGGATGGAGGTGGATGATGGCGAGCGCCTTGACCCCGGCCGCCTGTGCCAGTTCCACACCCTTCTGCCAGGTCGAGTGACCCCAGCCCCGGCAGACCGGGTACTCGCCCTCCGTGAACATGCCGTCATAGACCACGAGGTCGGCGTCCCGCACGAAATCCATCAGGGCCGTGTCCGGCCACGGATCGCTGTGCTCGATGTCGCTGATCACGCAGAGCCGCCGGCCCGCATGCTCGAAACGATACCCCACCGAGCCCTGCGGATGGTTGAGCAGGATCGTGTCGACGGTGGCGCCGTCCGGGAAGGTCAGCCGCTCGCCGGCCTTGAAGCCGTGATGGGCCAGCCGGCAGGGGATGATGTCGAGGGTGACGGGAAACAGCGGCGGCGAGAACAGCCGGTCGAGGGCCGCCGCAGCGCTCTCCCCGTCGAGGTTGCCGCAATAGGTGTTGAGGGTCCGCCCCGGATCGAGCACCACCGGTTTGAAGAACGGCAGACCGGCGGTGTGGTCGAGATGCAGGTGGCTGAACAGGAGATCGATCTCCTTGGGCATCGTATCGCGGTGATGGCGCCCACAGGCATTCAGCCCCGAGCCCGCATCGAGCAGGAACAGGCGCTCGCCGCACCGGATCTCGAGACAGGGCGTGCTGCCGCCGAACTCGACGTAGTCCGGGCCACTGACGGGCGTCGAACCGCGCACCCCCCAGAAGGTCAGGGTGAGGTCGTCATCCGCGATGGGGCGGGAGGAGAAGGTCATCGTTCGATTACCATGTGCCCCGATCCCACCGTGGATCGGGTGCCCTTCGTCGCACCGGCGCGATCCAAATCCTCGCTGGTCGGCGACAGGCGGGTGCCGGGATCGAAGTGGAACCGCTCTGAGGTAGTAAGCCGCCTTCGACCCCGATGTGCGAGCCCGCACATGGCCGGGCAGGGACGCGGCGCGCGGAAAATTTCCCCGGCGCAATGTGTCGGCCCGGCCACCGGCCCGATTTACCGCTGCGCCAGCACGTCGATCACGCCCCGCGCCGGAGCGATCGCGGGCGGCGGGAGATCGCCCGAGAGGCCGAGGCGGACCAAGCGCGGCCAGGCGAGCGGGTAGGTCGGCGTCCCGGGGATGGCCGTGGCCAGCGGCGCGAACAGCGGCCCGGCGCGCTCATAGGCGGGGACGAAGCCCGGCATCCGCGTCCGCGACAGCGGCGAATCCGGGGCGATCCAGCGCGACCACACCGCTTCGGCCACCTGGACCGGGCGCGGCCGGGCCGCGATGACCACCACCTCCTGTCCCGCATAGGCGAGGGCTTCGGGCCGGCTGACGTCTCCCAGGGGAGCGCCCCTGGCGGCGAGCGCCGCCCAGAACGGATGCTGCGCCCCGTCGGAATAGGTGGTGCGCACGGCGGCACTCCCCTCCTCCACCAGGGTGGCGATGCGCGCCTCCTCGGCCCGGCGATAGGCGACGACCTGGGCTTCCTTGGCTGGATCCTTCGCCGGCGCGAAGGTGTAGCGCCCGGCGACCACGCCGACGGCGGGCTCCTCGCCGATGGCGTCGAACCGGTCGGCCCCCTCCTTGAGCTGGCGCCAGAAGTCGATGTTCGGGTCGGTCCGGTGCCGGGCCATGTTCACGGCCGTCATCCGGAACGGGTAGGACTGGAACTGGAAGGCGGATTGCCCGCCGGCGAAGGCCTCCCGGGCGATGGCGTAGATCTCGCCCACCACCTGATCCGTCATGGCGAAGCAGCCCATCGAGGAGCAGACCCCGTGCACCATCACGGCGGAACCGGTGGAGCCGTGGGCCCGGTCGTAGGCATTGGGGTAGCCGACGTCGAAGGAGAGATAGTAGCGCGAGTTCGGGTTCATCTGGCGCTGGGGCACCGTGTAGAACCCCTCGGGGGTCTGACGGTCGCCGCTCTTGCGCTTGGGGCCGAGCTGGCCCGACCAGCGGCAGATCGGAAAGGTCTTCACGTGGACGAAGCGGCCGCTGCCGGCCCGCTTCCAGACCTCGATCTCGGATTCCTTCTTGTAGGCCCGGAACAGCACCGGGGCCGAGGCGGTGGTGCCGCGGGCCTGCATCAGCGCCAGGGTCGTGGCCGGAATCGGTGCGAAGGCCTTGGACGGCTCGGCCGGGGCGGGCGACGCCGCGATTACGGCGCCGAGGGCCAGGAGCGGCGCCGAGAGGGCGAGAAGGGCCGACGCCGCGCGGCGGAGCGGATCCCGGAACAGGAAGACCATGCGTGGTCCCGAAGAGCGACCCGTCCGCTGGCGGGCGGACGCCCGTGCACGATGCACGCTCTCCTGCCTATCGCATCCCAATGGGGCGGCAATAGGGGAATGCCGCGGAACCGCAGCGGCGGCCCGGTCCTCCCCCGCGATCAGGCGGCCAGGACCGTGTTGCGCTCGATGCGCAGCACCGCGTCGAAGGGCTCGACCCCGGCCAGGGCCTCGGCATCCGGCAGGCAGACGATGAGCCCGCATCCGGCCCGGGCCGCGCGCAGGGCCGCGAGGCGGGCGCGGATCTCGTCGCCCTTCCGGTCCTCCAGCGCGATCGCGACGACGACGATGTCCGGGCGGCGCACGAGGCAGCGGGCGAGATCGATGGCGATGCGCTCGCGCGGACCGATGGCGTTCTCGCCCAGGCTGGCGCCGCCGCCGGCGAGGCCGGGCTCGACCCGGCTCTCGAGGCCGAGCCGGTAGACGGCCGGTTCCAGGCCCTCGTCGGCGAGCACCCGGCGCACCAGGGCGCGCACCCGCGCCTCGGCACCGGCCTCCTCGCCGTTGATGCGCCCGAACAGGATGTTCTCCTCCAGGCTCGCGGCGGCCGTGAGCCGGGCCGGATCGTAGAACTCGACGCTCCCCCGCAAATGGGCCGGCATCAGGCGGGCGAAGGAGCGGCGGGCCTCCACCAGCCGCTCCTCGAAGGCGGCGTCGATGAGGCCGAAGCGGTGCCGGGTCTCGCTGTAGCGGAGGGCGAGGCCGATCAGGCGCTTGCGATCCCGCTGGCCGGCTGGGCCGCGGCGCCAGCCCCTGGCCTCGGGCTGGCGCCCGACGAGATCCTCGAAGAAGCCGCGCTCGGCCGCCGGGAACAGCGAGAACGTCTCGAAGAGCGGATGGTCGTCGGGCAGGTCGGCGAAGATCTCCACGAGGCTGCGGGCGACCTGGAGGCCGATCTCGGTGAGGGGGCGGCTGAGTCCCTCCGCCTCCAGCACGGCGCGGAGATACGGGTGCGCGGCGATGTGGTCGGGGGCGAAGGCCGGCCCCACCGCCTCGCCGAAGAGGATGTTCTCGCCCACCGTGGCCTGGTGATTGTAGCGGGCCGGATCGAAGGGCTCGACCAGACGGCCGGCCTTGTCGGCGGCGAGCGCCTCGCGGACCGCGTGGCGGGCGGCCACCACGGCGCGGGCGATCTCCGGCTCGGCCGCCGGATCGACGGTGCCTTCCAACCCGCGCGCATACGCGAAGGCGTCGAGCCCGGTGATCCGCAGGGTGGTGATCAGGTCGTCGGGGTCGGGCGTGCCCGAGGCGCCGTAGAGGATGTTCTGGCGCAGGGACCCCTCGATGAGGATGGCCTCCGCGCCGGCCAGGGCGATGCGCCGGGCCCGCTCTTCGGGCTCGAAGGCGCGCAGATCGATGCCGCCGTAGGTGACCGCGCCGGCGGAGGGTTCGAGCTGTCCGGCCAGGATCGCGGCGAGGACCCGGCTGCCACTGCCGCGCTCGCCCAGGATGGCGACGTGACCCGGCATCGGAAGGGTGGCGTCGACGCCGGCCAGGCGCTCGCCGGTGGCGGGATCGTAGGCCCCGACCCCCTGTGCCACCAGGGTGCCCGCCTCGGGCAGGGCCGTCACCGCGCCGGGCCGGGCCGGGGCACGGCCTTCCAGGGCCGGTACGGCGACGGCGACGTCGCGGAACGGTCCGGTGAGGGCGCGATGAAGGCTCGCCAGCCGCAGGGTCACGGTCAGGGCCACCACCGCGAGGGCGAAGCCGCCGGCGGCGGCCAGCAGCGCCCCGGGTTCCACCGGCGCGGTGGTACCGTCATGGCCGCGCCACAGCGCCACCGCGACGACGATCGCCGGCAAGAGGATCGCCAGCGCCATGGAGGGCGCACGGGCATAGGCCAGGGCGGATTCCGAAGCCTCGAGGGCGTCGCGGGTGCTGGCGCCCTTGGCGGCCAGGCGCCGGCGCTCGAAGGCCGCGGCCCCGTGCGCCCGCACCGCCGGCATGCGCCGGATCAGGTCGGACAGCGCCCGTCCGGCGGCCCCGCCGGCCCGGAGGCGCAGGGCGGCCCGGTCCTGCATCCGCCGCTGGATCAGCGCCCGGGCGAGGCCGGCGGCCAGGATCCCCGCGGCGACCGTGGGCACGAGGCGCGGTGCGGCGAGGCCGGCCAGGACCAGGGCGAGGACGGCACTGCCGATCGCCAGCGCCGGCACCAGGATCGCCAGGCCGAACAGGGTGTCGAGCCGGGCGAGCAGATCGCCCATGGCCTGCGCCAGGGCGCGGGCCTCGTCGCGCGCGCCGGGCGGCGCACGCAGGATCGCCTCCGTGACCCGTCCCTGCAGGGCCGCCACCGACCGGGTCTGGGCGTGGAAACACAGGCGCGCCACGGCCCAGCCGAGGCCGGCCGAGGCCAGTGCCGCCGCCGCGAGTCCCAGGAAGGCCGCCCGCACCAGTTCGCCATGCGGCAGGATCCAGCCGCCGAAGGCCACGAAGGGCCCCTCGGCGGCGGGACGCCAGGGCAGGGCCGCGGCGATCCGCAGGAACGGGCGCGTCGGATCGGTGTCGTGCACCTGGACGCCGACGAGATCGCGCAGGCACAGCAACGCGAGCAGCGCGAGGGGGCCGCCGAGACCGAGCGCCAGCCCGACCGCGGCGGCATGCTCCCTCCGCGCGGTCCGCCAGGTGAAGGCGATCGGATCGCGGTCCATCGGCACCCTGTCCACGACGCCCCGGGAAACTGGGGCCCGGGAGCGGCTTAGAGGATCGTTCCAGCGGGCGAAAGCGCGGGGGCGCACCTCGGGGGCCTGCCTCTCTATCTCCTTCGTCGATTCGCATCGCCGGCAGGCCGATTGCGCAATCCGAAGCGTTTCGAGAGGATTGCCGGCTCCCGCGGGCGGGAAAATCCCTCTAGAGTGCGTGGCCCTGCGGTCACTCCCGGGGGTCCGCCGCCTCGTCAGGCCCCTTGGTCCTTCACACCCGAGTCCCCCGAACCTCCATGTGCGAACTGCTCGGCATGAGCGCGAACGTGCCCACGGACATCCGCTTCTCCTTCGCGGCGCTCGCCCGGCGCGGGGGCGAGACCGGCCCGCACGCCGACGGCTGGGGCATCAGCTTCTACGAGGGACGCGGTGCCCGCGCCTTCCACGAGCCCGAGCCAAGCGCGCAGTCGGAGCTGGCCCGGCTCCTGCGCCGGACGCCGATCAAGAGCCGCATCGTCATCGCCCACGTGCGCAAGGCCAATCGCGGCCGGGTGAATCTCGAGAACACCCATCCGTTCAGCCGCGAATTGTGGGGCCGGCGCTGGACCTTCGCGCATAACGGCCAGCTCAAGGGCGTGAAGAAGTGGCCGCTTACCTGGTTCAAGCCGGTGGGCTCCACCGACAGCGAGCACGCCTTCTGCTGGATGCTCGACCAGCTCCAGCAGCGCTGGCCGGACCTGCCGAGCCCGGCGCGCATCGACCGGGCCGTGGCGGACCTCTGCGCCGAACTGCACGGCCTCGGCGTGTTCAACATGCTGCTGTCGGACAGCCGCACCCTCTACGCCCATTGCGGCAAGCGCCTGTGCTACCTGACGCGCTGCGCGCCCTTCGGAACCGCGACCCTGGTGGACGAGGACTGGCGGGTCGATTTCGCGCAGGAGACCGGGGCGAAGGACGTCGTCACGGTGATCGCCACGAAGGCGCTCACCCGCGACGAGTGCTGGACCGACGTGGAGCGCGGCCACGTGCTCTCGCTGCGCGACGGCGCGGTGCGCATTCTCAAGTCGGCCGCTCCGAAGGCCGCCGCCGACAAGCCCCCCCGCGCGGTGCGCATTCCCTCCCCCTGCGGCTGTTGATGCGGCGCCGGCCACAACCGCCACGGTTTGCCGGCGGGATGCGTCACCGGCACAGATGCGCTACAACGCCCGAGATCAGTGGACCGCGCGGGTGCTTCTCGGACGCCTCGGGCCGACACGAAACCTGACCGCCCCAGATTACGACGAGCCATGACACGCGACGTGACCGACACCGCCCCCGACGCCCTGTCGGCCTCCGCCGATGGCCGGCCGAACCTGTCTTCCAACATCCGCAGCCATCTCGGCGAGCACCTGCGCACGGTCTACGAGCGGCTGGCGCCGGACGAGCAGCCGACCCGCTTCGCCGAGCTCATCGCGCAGCTGGAAGCCGCGCTCAAGGCGCGCGGCGAGGCGATCGAGCCCGAGTTCCGCAACGGCCTGCTCGCCGCCGTGCCGTCCCTGCGCGCCTTCGCCCTCTCGCTGACGAGCAACCCGGCCCGCTCGGACGACCTCGTGCAGGACACCCTGCTGAAGGGTTGGCAGCACCGCGCCCGCTTCCAGCCGGGCACGAACCTGAACGCCTGGCTGTTCACGATCCTGCGCAACATCTTCTACTCGGACCACCGCAAGCGCGTGCGCGAGGTGGAGGACCAGGACGGCTCCTACGCCGCCCGCCTCGCCACCGCCCCGCACCAGGGTGACCGCCTCGACGTCGAGGACCTGCAGACGGCCCTGGGCAAGCTGCCGCCGGACCAGCGCGAGGCGCTGGTGCTCGTCGGCGCCGAAGGCGTGTCCTACGAAGAGGCCGCCGCCATCATGGGCTGCAAGGTCGGCACCGTGAAGAGCCGCGTCAGCCGCGCCCGCGGACGCCTCGCCGAACTCCTGGGCTACGACGAGGAGGACCTGAGTTCGGACCGGCTGATTCAGTCGGCGATGCCCAAGGAAGCCTGAGCCCGAACCTCCGCGACCGCCTGCCCGCCCAGGTCCGTGGGCGCCGGCAAACGGGGCGGACGATGCCGCCGGCTCCTTTCGTTCCCGGAATTTTCGACGCATCCCTTCCGGGAGTTGGACGTTACTGCCCTGAACCCGGCAGCGCTTCACAGCGTCGCGGGACACTCGTTCAGGAGCTTCACGATGAACTTCAAGACCCTTCTCGCCGCCTCCGCGATCGCCCTCAGCCTGCCCATGGCCGCCCAGGCGCAGGGCCTGGTCCGCGGCGCCGAGCGCGGCGCCCAAGAGGGTGCGGACGCGGCCGGCCCGGTCGGCGCGATCGTCGGCGGCGCCGTCGGCGCGGCCACCGGCACGGTCGGCGGCATCCTCGGCGTCGATGACCGTCCCCGCTTCCGTCAGTACGTCACCCGTGAGCGTCGCTCGTCCTACGACTACAATGGCGACATCCGTGTCGGCGCCGTGCTGCCGAGCTCCGGCGTGACCTATTACGACGTCCCCGCCGAGTACAACGCCCGCGGCGCCCGCTACACCATCGTCAACGAGCGTCCGGTGCTGGTCGACCGCAGCCACCGCATCGTCGAAGTGATCGACTAAGACTCGACCACCGCGCCCCGGCGCGGGGATTGATCAAGGCCTCCGGCGATTCGATCGCCGGAGGCCTTTGTCTGTCCGGAACTGTTCAGGCGAGATGCCTGTCCGGCGATCCATGGCGATGGACGGTGCAACACTTGGCGATCTCGGCCGTTGTTCCTCCCGGCACGCGTTGCGTGGGTACGAATTTGTCGATGGACGCGAAGGATACCCAGACAATGGCAGACGATTCCACGGTCGATCCGGCCCTTCCCGAACCGGTGCGCGATCATCTCGGCCAGCAGCTCCGGGCGGTGTTCACCACCGGCGACACGGTCCCCGAATATCTCGGCGATCCGGCCGCCCCCGACGCCTTCGCCCCGCAGCTCAAGCGCCTCGAGGTGCGGTTGAAGACCCACGAAGAGGGCACGGAGGCCGTGGAACAGGCCCTTGAAGGCTTGCTCGGCGACCTCGGGGCCGTCTCGGGGACCATGCCTAAGGCGTGAGCGAGGTCGATCAGACCGTCGGCTTCGTCGCCAGGATGTCACGGATCTCGGAGAGGAGCTTCACGTCGGCCGGCACCTCGGCCACGGCCTCGGGCTTGGCTTCCTCCTTGCTGACGAGGCGGTTCATCGCCCGGATCACGAGGAACAGCACGAAGGCGACGATGATGAAGTTCAGCGCCACCGTGATGAACTGACCGTAGCCGATCACGGCCCCCTGCTTCTTGGCGTCGGCGTAGGCCGCACCCTTCTGCACGCTCGACGAGAGGGCGATGTAGTAGTTCGAGAAGTCGAGACCGCCGGTGATCGCGCCGATCATCGGCATGAACAGGTCCTGGACCGCCGACGTGACGATCGCCCCGAAGGCGGCGCCGATGATGACGCCGACGGCCAAGTCCACGACGTTGCCGCGCAGCGCGAACTTCTTGAACTCCTCGAGCATCGCCTTGCCTCCGGGCTCGGACGAAGCGTCCGGTCACCACCAGCAGCTTAGTCGAAGACGAGCCGGAAGCGACAGCGCCGCCCCTCAGATGTCCACGGCCCGATCCTGCGCAGGGGCCGCCGGCTCAGCGAGGTCTTCGCCCACCGCGATCGAGGCCGCGCCATGCCCCTCCGCCTTGGCCCGGCGGCGATACTGAGCCGCCCCGATCGGCAGTGTCACGAGGTAGCCGAGTGCCAGGGCCACCATCGCCTCGAAGGGGAAGCTGATGAACAGGCCGAAGGCCGCCACCACCACGAGGAAGATCGGCAGCACCCAGTCGCGGGGCACGCGCTTGCCCATGGTCTTGCCCGAGAAGGTCGGCACGGTGGAGACCACAAGGAGGGCGATGCAGAGCATGTAGCCGAGCACCACGGGAGCCGCCCAGTGCTCCATCGGCAGGCCGAGGAAGTTGAGGTAGAGCGGGAGCATGGCTGTCAGGGCCCCCGCGGGCGCCGGCATGCCGACGAAGAAGTCCTTCTTCCAGGCCGGGCGGTTGGGATCGTCCAGCATCGCGTTGAAGCGGGCGAGCCGCAGCGCCATGGCGATGGCGAAGATCAGCGCCACGATCCAGCCGACCGAGCGCAGCTCCTTCAGGGCGAACCCGTACAGGATCAGCGCCGGCGCACAGCCGAAATTGACGAAGTCGGCGAGGGAGTCGAGTTCCGCTCCGAAGCGCGAGGTGCCCTTGAGCATCCGGGCCACGCGCCCGTCGATGCCGTCGAGAAACGCGGCGGCCACGATGGAGATCACCGCCGGCTCGAACTTGCCCTCGAAGGCGAGGCGGATCGCGGTCAGCCCGAGGCAGAGCGCCATTAGGGTGATCATGTTGGGCGCGATCATCCGGAACGGCACCGGCTTGAAGCGGCGGGGCCGGGGCTCGTTCGCGTCGGGCGCGAAGGGCGGGAACAGATCGTCCATGGGAACCCCTCAGATGCGCCGGAACACGCGCTCGGGCCCACCGCCGAGATCGGCGAGCACGGTCTCGCCCGCCACGGCCTTCTGGCCGAGGCCGACGAGCACGCGGGTCCCGACGGGGAGGTAGACGTCGACGCGCGAGCCGAAGCGGATGAGGCCGAAGCGCTCGCCGACGTTCAGGGTGTCGTTGGCATGCACCCATCCGACGATCCGGCGCGCCACCAGCCCGGCGATCTGCACCACGCCGACCCGCAGGGGCTGGCCCCTGTGGGTCGTCTCCATCACGAGGCCGTTGCGCTCGTTGTCGTCGCTGGCCTTGTCGAGCTCCGCATTCAGGAACAGGCCTGGCGTGTAGTGAATCTGCCCGATCCGGCCCGTCACCGGCACCCGGTTCACGTGGCAGTCGAACACGTTCATGAAGACCGAGATGCGCAGCATCGGCTCCTGCGGCAGGTCGAGTTCCGGCGGCGGCAGCACCGTCGAGATGAGGTTCACCCGCCCGTCGGCCGGCGAGACCACGAGGCCGTCGCCCACGGGGGTGATCCGTTCCGGATCGCGGAAGAAATAGCAGACCCACAGGGTCAGGATCAGGAAGACCCAGCCGAGGAACTGCGCGAAGTAGGCGCCGATCACCGTCAGCACGATGCCGATGACGATGAAGGGATAGCCCTCCTTGTGGATCGGCACGAGCGTCCGGCGAATCGTCTCGAGGAGGTCGGTCATGAGGGCTCAGGACTGCTTTCGTCTGGTGGGCGCCCCCGGAAGGCTCCCTGGGCAGGGGCCCCCTCATAAGGCACGGACGCGCGTCCGTCATACGGTTTCGGATCAGGGACGCGCGAGGCGTCCCAGCGCGGTCCCGCGTCAGGGATGCGCGAGGCCGCCGCGGCGATCCGCTCAGCCATCGGCCTGGACGAGGGGCGGCAGTCGCGACAGTCGCAGGGCGATGGCCAGCGCCACCCCGTAGAGGGTCGCGAAGAACGCCACCACGCCGATCCAGCCCGAATGGGCGAAGAACCAGCCGCCGGCGGTGCCGAGCACCGAGGATCCGAGATAGTATAGGCAGAGATAGATCGACGAAGCCTGGGCCCGGTCGCGCAGGGCGCGGCGCCCGACCCAGCTGCTGGCCACGGAATGCGCGCCGAAGAATCCCACCGTGACGAGGACGATGCCGAGGATGATCAGCGCTAAGTGGCCGGACAGCGTCAGGCTCACGCCCGCGAGGCCGAGCAGGATGGCGAGCCACAGCACCTTGCGCCGCCCGAGCCGGCTCGCGATCTCGCCCGTGAGCGCCGAGGAGAAGGTTCCGAACAGGTAGACGACGAAGATCGCCCCGATCGCGCTCTGACTCAGGGAGAAGGGCGGATCGAGCAGGCGGAAGCCGATGTAGTTGTAGATGCAGACGAACCCACCCATCAGCAGGAACGCCTCCGCGAACAGCCAGGGCAGGCCGGGATCGCGGAAGTGCTGGCCGAAGGTGCCGGGCACCTCGCGCCAGCGCATCCGGTTGGCCCGGAAGCGGCGGGAATCCGGCAGCAGGTAGACGAAGGCGATGGCCGCCAGCAGCGCCAGCACGCCGATGGTGCCGAGCCCCCAGCGCCAGGAGGCATGGTCGGCGATGATCCCGGCGAGCAGGCGGCCGACCATGCCGCCCAGCGCGTTGCCCCCGATGAGCAGACCCATCGACAGGCCGATGGCGCGCCCGTGCATCTCCTCGCCGAGATAGGCCATCGCCACGGCCGGCAGGCCGGAGGCGGCGAGCCCCGTCAGCGCACGCAGGGCCAGGAATCCGTGCCAGCTTGGGACCAGGACGGCGACGATGGTCAGGAGCGCCGAGGCGAAGAGCGAGGCCACCATGATGGGTTTGCGGCCCCAGACCTCGGAGAGCGGGCTGACCACGAGGAGCGCGATCGCCAGCATGGCGCAGGGCAGCGACAGGGCGAGGCTGCTCTCGGCGGGCGAGACCGCGAAGTCGTCGGCAAAGACGGGCAGCAACGGCTGCACCCCGTAGAGCACCGCGAAGGTGGAGAACCCGGCCGCTCCCAGCGCGATGGCGGTGCGGCGGAAGGCCGGGGTTCCGGCCTCGATCAACCGCTCGCTCGCCTCGTTCATGGATGCTCCTGCGGAGTCGGCCCGGGGACCGTGACGCGCCGCAGCGGACGATCTCGCCCGGCCACCGGCCCCTCACGAAGGAGGCCCGAGGGCAGCGGATACCTCGGGGTCGGCGTGGCCGAGGCGGGTATACAGGTCGGGTCGACGATGGGGCAACCGCGTCGGCGTCCGGCGTGACAGGGAGCGCCGGATGTCACCGAACGCGTTTCGCGTCCTCGAAGGCGGCGATCAGGCCGCCCGAACGGTGGCGAGAAAGCGGGCGACCTCGGCACCGAGATGCTCGGATTGCCGCGAGAGCTCGCTCGCAGAGGACAGCACCTGGGCGGCGGCGGCCCCGGTCTCCTCGGCGGCACCCGCCACGCCCGCGATGTTGGAGGTGACCAGCTCGGTGCCGACGGCCGCCTGCGAGACGTTGCGGACGATCTCCTGGGTCGCCGCGCCCTGCTCCTCCACCGCGGCCGCGATGGTGGTCGATACGCCGCTGATTTCGCGGATGCGGTGGGTGATGCTGCCGATGGCGGTCACCGCCTGTCCCGTCGAGCCCTGGATCTGCCCGATCTGGGTCCCGATCTCGTCCGTGGCCCGCGCGGTCTGGTTGGCGAGTTCCTTCACTTCCGCCGCCACCACCGCGAAGCCCCGGCCCGCCTCGCCGGCCCGCGCCGCCTCGATCGTCGCGTTGAGGGCCAGGAGGTTCGTCTGCCCGGCAATCGTGGAGATCATCGCGACCACATCGCCGATCTTGGTCGCGGCCGTGCTGAGATCCTGGACCAGGGAGACCGTCCGCTCCGCTTCGACCACGGCGAGCTGGGCGAGCTGAGCCGAGCCGTCCACCTGCCGCCCGATCTCATGCACGGAGGAGCCGAGTTCCTCGGCGGCCGCCGCCACGGTGCTGACGTTCGAGGCGGCCTCTTCCGCCGCCGCGGCCACGGCGGTGGATTGGTTGGCCGTCTCGTTGGCGGTGCCCGACATGCTCTGGGCCGTCGCCTGAAGCTCGGTCGCGGCCGACGTCACCATGGTGATGATGCCGCTCACCGCACTCTCGAAGCCGTCGGCCATCTGGTGCATGCCCTGCCGACGCAGGTCTTCGGCGGCGAGTTCCCGCGTCTTCTGCTGCTCGCGCAGGCGCTCGGTCTCCTGAAGGTTGTCGCGGAAGACCGACAGGGCGGACGCCATCGCGCCGATCTCGTTACGGCTGGATGAATAGGGGATCTCCGCACCCAGGTTGCCGCCGGCGACGGCCTGCATCGCACCGGTGATCCGGGTGATCGGCCGCGTCACGCCGAAGAGGACGAACATCGCACCACAAACGCCGATCAGGACGGAGCCTACGCAGACCGCAACCGTGAGCCCGAAAGCATGCTCGTAGCGCTCCTTCGAGGCGGCCTCCGCCGCGGCGGCACCACGGTTGTTGAGCGCGACATCGTCGTCGATGACGTTCATCAGATCATGGTAGGCCGAGCGCGTCATCTCGAACGCATTGACCATGGCTAGCTGATCGCCGGCTCTGAACAGCTCCCGGAACCCGTCGCGCATCTTGTCATAGTCGACGAAGCGCTTGGCGATGTCATCCGCCAGCAGACGCTCCTCGGGCGAAGTGACGAGGGGTTGATAAGCCCGCAGGGCCAGCTTGACCGCCGTTGAACGCTCTGCATCGAGCTTATCCAGCGACGAGGGTGTTTCGCGACCGAGAGCGTAACGGGCATCAACGAGACGCAAATTCGTCATTGTGTATTTGACTTCACCCAAAGATTTTACACTTGGGAGCCAGGCCTCAGATATCTCAGTGGTATTTGCCCGAATTTTTTGAAGACTATTGACTGCTACGAACCCTTGAACACTCAAGGCTCCGATCAAAGAACCGATGATCGAGATCAATATCCACTTGAGATTGATATTCATAGTCCGACCAGCGCACTGGAGATGCTGCCATGTCTGCGGCGGGCAGAAAATAACAGGCCTTGAGAGACAGCCTATATTTCCAGCTTATCTCTTAAAAATTGATTAAAAACAAATAAGATGCGGAAACAAGGACTTGGATTGTCCTCCCTTAAGGAGGAGATCGGACGCGCGGCCGAGCCGTGTGCTTGAAAGAGCGGCTTTCCGATCCGCATCCGGCGGCGCGCGAACAGGCCGACGGGCCGGTCGTGCGGCGTCGAAAAGCGGGACGGCCAGCCAGCACATCGCGCATGACCGGCCGTCCGTGCGCCTCCGACGGAACCAGGATTCGGTTCGTCGGAGAGCTCGTCCTCTAGCGCGGGGACGCTTCGCCCTGCTGCTGGATCAGGGGCGTGATCCGACGGACCGTGACCCGGCGGTTTTCCCGCGAGGCGTTCTGCGTGTTCACCTTCAGGTTCTGCTCGCCGTAGCCCTGGGTGGTCAGGTTCTCGGGCGGCACCTGGAAGTTCTGGGTCAGCACGGTGGCCACCGACTGCGCGCGGCGGTCGGAGAGGGAGAGGTTGTCGATGTCGGAGCCAACCGCGTCGGTGTAGCCCTCGATCAGGAAAACCTCCTGCGGATTGGCCTTGATCGCCCGGTTCATCGCCGCCGCGATGGTAGAGAGGCGGGCGGCCTGGTCCGGCGTCACCGTGAACGAACCGGTGTCGAAGGTGATCGTGTCGATGTCGACGCTGCGCATACGGGCCCGGAGTTGCGGGCTGTAGCGCACCTGATCGAGGGTGTAGCGCCGGTCCACCGCCACCACCGGCGGGGCCGAGAGTGCCTCGTAGACGGTGCGTTCGTCGGCGCCGTCGTAATCGACGATGTAGCGGTCGCGCGGGATGCGGATGTCCGGCGGCGGCAGGTCGACGACATCCTCGTAGATCGGCCGGGCGACGCCGCCACCGAAGCTGTTGTCGATGATCACGACTTCGCGGCCGTCGCGGAAGCGGCGGGAGCGACGCACGAGGCGGCCGTCATCGTCCACGATGGTGACGATCTGCTCGCCGCCCGGCCGGTCGAGATACGTGATGGTGTCTCCGCCGCGACGCTCGCTGCGGTAGGCGCGCCGGTCGAGGTCGCGGAAACGCTCGTTCTCGTCGTGCCGGATGAAGTAGGTGTCGCGGTCGCGCACGATGATCCGGCCGGGCTCGCGGATATAGGTGCGCCCCCCTTCCGAGAACTCGCGCCGGTCGCGCCGAACCTGATCGTAGTCGCGCACGTCGTCGTCGTCGCGGAAGCCGCCCGGAACGTAGCCCGGCCGTCCCGGTGCGTTGAAGCCGCTGCGGGCATCGCGACGCTCGAAGGCGTCGCGCCGCTCACGGTCCTCGCGGCGATCGTCGATGCCGCGGTCATCGCGTCGGGCATCGCCCGGCCGGAGATCGGGCCGACCCGCATCGTCGCGGCGCAGGTCAGGGGTCCCTGAATCTCGAGCAGCCGGATCTCTCGGATCGCGGCCGCCGGGAACCGGCCCGTCTCGATCCGGTCGCGCATCGGCCGGGTTGGCGCCCGCACCCGGACGCCCGTCGGGCCGCTGCGCGTCCGGATTGGGCGCGCCCGGTGGGACGAACGGACGACCCGGAACGCCGGGCCGCGCGTTGGGGGCCACGGCGCCCGGCTGACCGGGCTGTGGAGTCGGCTGAGCCGGCTGGCCAGGGGCACGCGGCTCGCCGGGCGCATTTGGGCGGCCCGGCTGAGCCGCGCCCGGCACGTTCGGATTGGCAGGGTTGGCCGGATTGCGGATTTCGGGCGCATTCGGCGCGGGGGCTTGCCCGGGAGCCGGAGCTTGTCCGGGTGCTGGGGCTTGCCCGGGCGTCGGGGCTTGGCGCGGCTGCGCGGGTGCCGGGCGGTTGGGCTCGGTGGGACGCTCGGGCGTGTTCGGACGATCGGGAGCGCGCTCACGCGCAGCCGGCGGGGGCGAGGGACGCTCGCCCGGTCCCTCGGCACCGGGCGCGCGCCGCGGCGGAGTCTGGTCGCGATCGGGGCCGGAACCGCGCTCGTCGCGGGCGGGGCGCTCTTGGCGCGGCTCGGGTCGGTCCGGCCGGGCGGCCGGACGCTCCGGCTGCGCCGCCGGGACACGCTCTTGACGGTCCGGGCGCGGCTCGGGGCGCTCCTGACGGGGCTCTGGCCGTTCCTGACGGGGCTCGGGACGGGGAGCCGGTCGTTCCTGCCGCGGCTCGGGCCGCTCCTGACGGGGTTCCGGCCGTTCCTGACGCAGCTCGGGACGGGGAGCCGGTCGTTCCTGACGCGGCTCGGGCCGCTCCTGACGGGGTTCCGGTCGCTCCTGACGCGGCTCGGGCCGTTCGCGCCCGCCACCGGGCGGCCCTCCACGCGGACCTTCGCCACCACCCCGCGGCCCCTCGCCCGGCCCGGCCTGGGCCAGCAGGATGGCGCCGCCCGGCATGGATTCCTGTCGGGCCAGCCCTGGTCCCGAGAGGATCAGGGCTGGCAGGACCGTGCCGGTCAGAAGAAGGTGGCGGATGCTCCGCATCGAAGGTCACTCACGTCGTTGATGAGGCCTTCGGAACAGAATGCGGGCGGGATGGTTCCCGTTTTTCGGCCACCCGGCGCGGACAGGTGGCCTCAGGGGGCTCCTTGGCGCGCGGCGGTCGAGAACAGGTTCGGGGCGATGATCCGCACGGGCTGACGCTCCTCGCCGACCGCCGGCGTCGCCGCGGCGGCCGGCTCCGGCGGAGCGGCGGCATCGGTGGCGATGCCGGCATTGCGCGTGGCCGCGTCGGCGGCGATCCCGGCGGCGGTCTTGTCGGCCCGACCCACCAGGGTCAGGCGCACCTTGGGCGGACGCGACAGGGCCTCGGCCTGCATCGGGGTGACGAAGATATCGCCCTTGTGGCGCACGAGCATGCTCTCGGCCTTGACCAGCGACTGTGCCCAGGTCTGCCCCTCGCGCTTGCACGAGCAGTTCGGCGTGAACGCGGTGCGGAACTTGAAGGCGTTGGGCAGGGCGGTGTAGGCGCGGCTCCCCTTCACGGTGGCGGCCTGCTTCAGGGCCTCGTCGCCATGCGGCATCGAATAGGCGGCAGCCTCGGCGCCCGGGCAGAGCGCCTGGCAGAGCTCGTCGGCCCCCTCGCGCCCGTCGGGCAGGTTGGTCATCGGGAAATAGGCCCCGTCGCAGGTCCGCACGCAGATCACCTGCGCGCCGCCCCGCGCCCGTGCCTCGCCTGGAGCACCGTCCGCCTTGAGCAGGCTGCGGCTCGCCGCATCCGTGCAGGCGGAGGCGATCGCCTCGGTGAGCTGCTGCCGGCGGGCGGCCGTCACCTCGCCGTTCTCGGCGCCGTAGCCGGCATTGAGGGCCCGGATGCGCTGCTCGACCGCGCCGCATTGCGGGGGCCGCGAATCGAAGAACAGGAAGCGTCCGCCCTCGCAGTTCAAGGTGCGGTAATAGGCGTTGAGCCGGCCGATCTCGTTCTGCAGCGCCCGCGCGGTGCTGGCCCCGTCGCTGAGGCCGGCGAGTTCCGAGCGGTAGCGCAGGCAGGCGGAGGTCTGGGCCTCGGCGGCACCGGTCAGGGCGATGGCGGTGAGGACGCCGGCGAGCACTCGGACGAGCGTGCGGATCTGGAAGGGGATCAGCGGCATGGCCTGATTGCAATGAATGGCGGGACGCCGCCGCGCGAGGCCTCCCGAGGGAGAGACTTCGGCGAAGCGGGGCGAACGGGCTCAACACAAGTTTATTAGCGACCCTCGCACGGCGGCGACACCCTTCCCACATCCGCCCGGAACAAACTGAGGGGAATGATACGATGATGTGGCTTCGGGGTCTCACAGGCTGCGCGCTGGCGTTGGGGCTCGGCCTCGCCGCGCTTCCTGCGCGCGCGGACGATGCGGACCGCATCTTCGACAAGTCGACCGTGTGGCGTCCGCTGACGCCCAACGACAAGCTCGTGGTCTACGGGATCGACGATCCGTCGGTGGCCGGCGTCGCCTGCTGGTACACGCAGCCGGAGAAGGGCGGCATCAAGGGCACGCTCGGCCTGGCGGAGGATGTCTCGGACATCTCGCTCGCCTGTCGTCAGGTTGGCCCGGTCCAGTTCAAGGAGAAGTTCAAGCAGGGTGCCGTGGTGTTCAGCGAGCGCCGATCGCTGATCTTCAAGTCGATGCAGATCGTGCGCGGCTGCGATACAAAGCGCAATACGCTGATCTACATGGTCTATTCGGACAAGGTGATCCAGGGCTCGCCCAAGAACTCCACCTCTGCCGTGCCGCTGATGCCCTGGGGCACCGAGCCGCCGCCGCGCTGTGACGCGTTCATGGACAAGTAGGCCGCGGGGCCGGGCCGTTTCGCATGGAACGGCCCGGTCGCCCATCGATCCTCGCGGGTGATCGATCCGGGCAGGAAATTCAGTCCCGTCGCGTGATCAGTCCTGACAGGTGATCCGGATCGGGCGCTCGGCGGGCTTCGCCACCGGGGCCGGCGGAATTGCGCCGGTGTACTCGTCCTGGGCCGCGACGCCGAAGGAGCCGGCCGAGGCGAAGCCCTGCGCCTCGCACCAGGCATTGGCGACGACCTGCCCGCAGGCGCTCTCGCCGTTGGTGAGGCAGTCGCCGACGCCGTAGCCCTCGCTCGACGGGATCAGGAACGTCTTCTCGACCGTGCCGGGGGCCTTGGCCGGGCTCTCGCCGTCGGAGGCCAGGGCGCCGTGAACGGTGAGGGCGAGGGCGAAGAGAGCGCCGATACTGGCGGCCGCGCGGCGCATGGGCAGAACCTTGCTGATGTCGGAAGCGTATGGGGCGAAAATTTCACGGCACCGGGTTAACAAACCCTTTCGCCGCGTCGTCGTTTTCGAGACAGCCGGTTCCGAGGCCTGCCGGTCCGGCGTCGTTCTCGAATTGCTCATGGTTTTGGGGTAGCGCAGGACGGGCGTCGGGGCCGTCGCCTTCGCGCAACAGGGCCCCGAGCGGAACGCGGCGACGATGTGGCGGGCGGTTGGGTGCGGTGCGGCAAAAGCCGTACGAAACCAACGCGGTGCGGTGGATCAGGGACGGACGGGTCCGGATGGAGGCCCGGGACGCAAGGAAAGTTTCATGGCCTCGATGTTGCGGCTCTACAACACGCTGACCCGCGAGAAGGCCGCGTTCACGCCGATCGATCCGACGAACGTGCGGATGTATGCCTGCGGTCCGACGGTCTACGACGCGGCGCATATCGGCAACGCCCGGCCGATCATCGTCTTCGACCTGCTGTTCCGCCTGCTGCGCCACCTCTACGGCGAGGCCCACGTCACCTATGCCCGAAACGTCACGGACGTGGACGACAAGATCAATGCCCGGGCCTTCGAGCGCGGGATCAGCATCCGCGAACTGACCGACGGGACCCTGAAGGCCTTCCACGCCGACATCCGCGAACTCGGCGTGTTGATGCCGGAGGACGTCAACGGGCCGGGCGAGCGGCCGCGCTTCGTCGAGCCGCGGGCCACCGACCACATCGCCGAGATGCACACCATCATCGCGGGCCTCGTGGATCGCGGCCACGCCTACGTGGCGGACGGCCACGTGCTGTTCGACGTGCCCTCGATGCCGGATTACGGCGCGCTCTCGAAGCGCCCTCTCGACGAGATGGAGGCCGGAGCCCGCGTCGAGGTCGCGCCCTACAAGCGCTCGCCCCTCGACTTCGTGCTGTGGAAGCCCTCGAAGCCCGGCGAGCCGTCCTGGCCCTCGCCCTGCGGGATCGCGGCACCGGGCCGGCCCGGCTGGCACATCGAGTGCTCGGCGATGTCGTGGAAGCATCTCGGCGAGCGCTTCGACATCCATGCCGGCGGCATCGACCTCATCTTCCCCCACCACGAGAACGAGGTGGCCCAGTCGCGCTGCTGCTTCGGCACCGACGTGATGGCCGACGTCTGGCTCCACAACGGCTTCCTGCAGGTGGAGGGAGAGAAGATGTCGAAGTCGCTCGGCAACTTCATCACCATCCGCGACGTGCTGAAGGACTGGCCCGGAGAGGTCGCGCGCCTCGCCATGCTGAAGACCCATTATCGCCAGCCGATCGACTGGACCCTGCGCGGCCTGGAAGAAGCGGCCCGGATGCTCGACCGCTGGTACGGCGTCGTCGGAGACGCGGACGCGGCCGGCTCGATCCCGGAGAGCGTGCGCGAGCCGCTCCTCGATGACCTCAACACGGCCGCGGCCCTGGCTGAACTGCACCGCCTCGACGATCCGGCGGCGCTGAAGGCCGGAGCCAATCTTCTCGGCCTGCTCACCCAGACGAAGTCGGCCCGCGATCAGGGTACGATCCGGGCGGCCGGCGTCGATGTCGCCCGGGTCGAAGCGCTGATCGCCGATCGCCGCGCGGCCCGGGCCGCCAAGGACTGGGCCGCTTCGGACCGGATTCGCGACGAACTCCTGGGCATGGGCGTCGCCGTGAGGGACGGCAAGGACGGGACGACCTGGAGCGTGGCGACCTGAACCCGCGCCGCCGCGCCGGGGCATCGCCTCAGAATCGCTCCGCCACCAGGGCCTCGGCGGCCGGTGCCGGCGCGACCGCCCCGGCCGCGTCGCGCAGGAGGCCGACCACGTCGGCCGCCTCGGTGGCCACGAGATAGCTCAGATCGAGCCCTTCGCGGATGAAGCCCTGCGCCCGCATGTGGTTGAGGAGCGTCAGGAGCGGCGTCCAGAAATCCGCCACCGAGAGCAGCAGGATCGGCTTGTTGTGCTGGCCGAGCTGGGCCCAGGTGAGCTGCTCCACCAGTTCCTCCAGGGTGCCGATGCCGCCGGGCAAAGCGACGAAGGCGTCCGAGCGCTCGAACATCAGCCGCTTGCGCGTGTGCATGTCCTCCACGACGATGGTCTCCTGGATCTCGTCGAGCATGCGCTCGCGCGATTTCAGGAAGTCGGGGATGATGCCGGTGACGTGGCCGCCGTTCTCGAGAACCGCCCGCGCGACCGTGCCCATCAGGCCGACATTGCCGCCACCGTAGACGAGCCCGATCCCGGCCTCCGCCAGGGCCTTGCCGAGGGTCACCGCGGCCTCCGTGAAGGCCGGATCGCCGCCGAAGCCGGAGCCGCAATAGACGCAGACCGTCCTTACCGGAGCCATGCCGGACCTCCCTGATGCGCCGGGGCCGGGGCCCGTATGCCCCTATCCACGAGCCAAACTGCTGATTTTACGGAAGATCCGGCCGTGATGCGGCAGGTGTGATTTGGTGATCCGGTCATGTTCGCTAATATGTCGCCATCAATCGCCGGTTTGTCGACGGGCTCGATCCCGCGGCGATGGAATTTCGGCCGCCGTGCCGGTGGACGAAGGAGTGGCGTGTCATGAGGGCGGAGTTGCGACGGAGCATCTTCCTCGCCTGCGTGGGGCTTCTGGCGGGCTTTGCCCTGGTGGTCACCCTCTACGGCGCGGGCACCCTGTTCAAGCGCGGGCTCGGCTCTCCGGTCGGCCTCGGGTCGACGCAGGACAGCGGCGCCCCGGCCGCCCTTCCCTCCGACAGCAATTCCCGCGCCCCGAACGGCGCGACCGGGCCCGACGCCCCCGCCCGCCGGGATGCAGGCCCCGGGGAGGGGGCGGCACCGTCGGGAAAGCCCCTGGCGGCCCTGGAACCGGGCCGGGCGCCGGCGCAAGGGCCGGGCACCCAGGGGGCCAGCGAGGCGCCGAGCTTCGACATCATCCGGATCGAACCGAATGGCGAGGCGGTGATCGCCGGGCGGGCCGCGCCCAACACCACCGTCGAACTGCTGCGCGACAACGAGCCGATTGCCCGTGCGCTCGTCGACCCGTCCGGGCAATTCGCCATCGTGCCCCCGGCCCTGCCCACCGGCAACAGTGAGATCACCCTGCGGGTCCTGGGCGCCGACGGTCAGGCCCGCCTCTCGCGCGACAGCGTGGCGGTGGTGGTCTCGCCGCTCCGCAATACCAAGCCCCTCATCGCCCTCACCTCCCCGGACAAGCCCACCATCGTGCTCTCGCAACCGGACTCCGCGACGCCCGGAACGGATCTCGCCGAGGCGGGCAGGACCGCTGCGGGCAGGGCCGGCAAGACCGACGGAAGCAAGACCGAGGGTGGCAAGACTGCCGTGAACGACCCCGCGGCGAGCAAGCTCGCAACGAACATGCCCGGCGCCCGCGCCCAGCCCGGATCGGCCGGGCCGGGCGCTCCGGCCGCGGCCACGCCCGACAAGGCCGAGGCGGACCGCACCGGGCCGGTGAAGATCGTCAGCGTCGAGGCGGAGGAAGGCGGCCGGCTCTACGTCACGAGCCAGGCCCCGCCCGGCGCCACCGTGCGGCTGTACCTGAACGACGCCCTGGTGGCGCCCGGAAGTGCCGGGGCCGACGGGCGCGTGGCGTTCACCATCGGGCGCGGCGTCCGGCCGGGCGACTACAAGGTCCGGGTGGATCAGGTCGACCCCGTCTCCGGCAAGGTGAAGACCCGCTCCGAGGTCGCCTTCAACGTACCGGCCACCGTGACCAAACCGGCAATCCTCGCGCAGGGCACTCCGGCGCCGGTGGCGCCAGGGCCTGTCGCCCGCCTGGGAACGCCGGAGAACCCGGCCACGCTACCCGCAGCGGCGCTGCCGAAGACGGCGGCTTCGAAGGCCCCGTCCGCGCTCCCGTCCCCGACGTCCGGAGCCGGAACACCCCAAGCTGCCGCGAACCAGGCTCCCACGACCCAGGCTCCGACGACTCAATCTCAGCCGTCCCCACTCGCGGCGCCCCAAACCTCGACACCGTCCGTGCGGGAGCCGCAGGCACCGGGCCTTCAGGCGCGGGCGCAGCCGGAACCGGCCCCGCGCGGGGCAGCCGAGGCCGAGGCGCCGGCGATGTCGAGCCAGCCCCCCGCCGTGCCGCTGGCGGATCGGAGCCCCACGGTCTTCGTCCCGGAGATCGGGACCGCGAAGATCATCCGGGGCGACAGCCTGTGGCAGATCAGCCGGCGCATCTACGGCAAGGGCACGCGCTACACGGTGATCTTCGACGCCAACCAGCCGCAGATCCGCAATCCGGACCTGATCTATCCGGGCCAGATCTTCGTCCTGCCCGCCGACGGCACGGCGGCGGTGCCGCAGGCCGACCGGCGGGGCTGAGGACGCGTCCGCGGCTTACTCGGCGGGCACGCGCTCCGGCACCGGGGCCGCACGCTCCTTGGATAGGGGCAGCACCGCCTCGTTGCGCTGGAGGACCTCCAGGGCGGCGTCGGCCTCGCGCTGGCGGCTCCACATGGAGGCGTAGACGCCGTCCCGCTCGAGCAGGGTGGTGTGGTCGCCGCGCTCGACGATGACGCCCTTGTCGAGGACGATGATCTCGTCGGCATTCACCACCGTCGAGAGGCGGTGGGCGATGACCAGGGTGGTGCGACCCTGGCTCACCGTGTCCAGGGCATCCTGGATCTCGCGCTCGGTGAAGGAATCCAGGGCCGAGGTCGCCTCGTCGAGGACGAGGATCGGCGGCCCCTTCAGGATGGTGCGCGCGATGGCGACGCGCTGCTTCTCGCCGCCCGAGAGCTTGAGCCCGCGCTCGCCCACGGGCGTGTCGTAGCCCTCCGGCAGGGCGGAGATGAAGCGGTCGATCTGCGCCAGGGACGCGGCGGCGCGCACCTCCGCCGGGGTGGCGTCCCAACGGCCGTAGCGGATGTTGTAGCCGATGGTGTCGTTGAACAGCACCGTATCCTGCGGCACCATGCCGATGGCGGCGCGCAAGGACGCCTGCCGGATCTGCGCAATGTCCTGGCCGTCGATGAGGATGCGGCCACCCTGCGGCTCGTAGAACCGGAACAGCAGGCGCGACAGGGTCGACTTGCCCGCCCCCGAGGGACCGACGATGGCCACCGTCCGGCCCGGCGGCACCTCGAAGCTGACGCCCCGGAGGATGGGCCGGGCCGGATCGTAGGCGAAGCGCACGTCCTCGAACCGCACCACGCCGTCCGAGACGGCGAGCGGCAACGCGTCCGGCCGGTCGGCGATCTCCGGATTGCGGTGCAGGATCTGGAACATGTCGTCGATGTCGATCAGCGCCTGTTTGATCTCGCGGTAGATCATGCCCATGAAGTTCAGCGGCATCGAGAGCTGCACCAGCATGGTGTTGACCAGCACGAAGCCGCCGAGCGTGGTGCGCCCGGCCATGATGTCCCGCGCGGCCAACCACATCACGACGGTCATGCCGACGGTGAAGATCACCGCCTGTCCGGCGTTGAGGACGGCGAGCGACACGTAGGTCTGCGTCGAGGCCTTTTCGTATTTCGCCATCGAGACGTCGTAGCGCTCGGCCTCGCGGAGTTCCGCGCCGAAATACTTCACGGTCTCGAAGTTGAGCAGCGAGTCCACCGCCTTGGTGTTGGCGTCGGTGTCGGAGGTGTTCATCCGCCGACGGATCTCGATGCGCCACTGCGTCGCCTTCCAGGTGAAGGCGAGGTAGGCCGCCACCATCACGAAGACGACCACCGAGTAGATCCAGTCGAACTCGTAGGCGAGCACGCCGATCACGAGCAGGAACTCGACGATGGTGGGCACCAGGGTCAGCACCATCAGGCGCGAGAGCTCCTCAATGCCGCCGCGCCCGCGCTCCAGCACGCGGGTCAGGCCGCCGGTCTTGCGCTCCAGGTGGAAGCGTAAGGAGAGCCGGTGCATGTGCTCGAAGGTCTGGAGCGCGAGGCGACGCACCGCGTGCATCGCCACCTTGGCGAACAATCCGTCGCGCACCTGCGTCAGCCCCGCCATCAGGATGCGGGACAGGCCGTAGAGGCCGATCAGCAGC
The DNA here is from genome assembly GCF_058782155.1 of Methylobacterium sp. FW306-05-D. NCBI lineage: Bacteria > Pseudomonadati > Pseudomonadota > Alphaproteobacteria > Hyphomicrobiales > Methylobacteriaceae > Methylobacterium > Methylobacterium sp. FW306-05-D. Next base: position 23,644 of record NZ_JBYSXL010000004.1, on the reverse strand, counting down.
ATCGGCGCGGCGAGCAGCCCGGTGGGGATGGCGGCCCCCGGCTTCGCGTCCGTCATCGCCACCAGGGCGTCGGTGGCCCACTTGAAGGTGAAGGGCGTCACCATGGTGACGAACTTGGCGACGATCAGCAGGCCGAAGGCGAGGAAGACGCGCCGCTGCAGGTCGGGCCGGCCATAGGGCCAGAGATAGGGCCAGAGGCGGCGATAGGTGGCCACCAGGCCGGGCCGCGCGGGCGGCGCGGCCGTGACCGGTGCCGCCGGGGCGGGGTCGGTTTTCATTCGGGTCCAGGGCTCGGGATTAAAACGCGTCGGGTCCGCATATAGGCGCGCCGGCCCGTCGGCGACAGCCACCCGTGCGGGCGGGGCGGGTGCGCGTGGACCGCAAGGAGCCCCCGCGCCTCAGGCCGCCCCGGCCAGCCGGCGGGCCACCGCGTCCCGGCCGATCAGCGGCAGCAGGCCGGCGAGGTCCGGCCCGTGATCGAGGCCCGTGAGGGCAAGGCGCAGCGGCATGAACAGGGCCTTGCCCTTGGCCCCCGTGGTCGCCTTCACGGCGTTCGTCCAGGCCTTCCAGGTCTCGGCGTCCCAGGGCTCGGCCGGCAGGAGGGCGGCGGCGGCCCCGATGAAGGCCGGATCGGCGATGACCGGGGTCACGGGCCCGGCGACCACGCACCACCAGTCGCCGGCCTCCGAGACCTTGGCGAGGTTGGGCCGCACCGCCGCCCAGAAGGCTTCGGCGCGCTCGGACGCGATCCCTTGCGCCGCGAGGCGGTCGGCGACCTCCGCGTAGGGCATGGCGTGGACGAGGCGGGCGTTGAGCCCGTCGAGTTCGTGCGGGTCGAACTTCGCCGGCGCCCGCGAGATCTGCGCCAGGTCCACCAGGCCGGCGAGTTCGTCGAGGCTTGCCACGGCCCGGACGGCTTCCGCCGAGCCGGTTAGGACCGCGAGGGAGCGCACCGCGCCCGGCTCGTAGCCGGCCTCGCGCAGCCCCCGGAGCGAGAGGTGGCCGAGGCGCTTCGAGAGCCCCTCCCCGTCCACGGTGGTCAGGAGGTTGTGATGCCCGAAGACTGGGATCGCGCTGCCGAGCGCCTCGAAGATCTGCACCTGGACGCCGGTGTTGGTGACGTGGTCCTCGCCCCGGATGACGTGGGTGATACCCATCTCGGCGTCGTCGACCACGGAGGGCAGGGTGTAGAGGTAGCTGCCATCGGCGCGGATCAGGACGGGATCGGAGAGCGAGGCGCAATCCACATGGGCCTCGCCCCGCACGAGGTCGTTCCAGGCCACGGTGCGGGCGTCGAGCTTGAAGCGCCAGTGGGGGTTACGCCCCTCCGCCTCCAGGGCGGCGCGGTCGGCCTGCGTGAGGTTCAGGGCGCCGCGGTCGTAGATCGGCGGCTGGCCGCGCCCGAGCTGGCGCCGGCGCCGCCGCTCCAGTTCCTCCTGCGTCTCGTAGCAGGGGTAGAGCCGGCCCAGGGCCTTGAGCCGCTCGGCGGCCGCGTCGTGGATCGCCACCCGGTCGGATTGCCGGGCGAACAGGTCGGGCACGATCCCGAGCCAGGCCAGATCCTCGGACACCGCGTCCGCGAAGGCTTGCGTCGAGCGCTCCCGGTCGGTGTCGTCGAGCCGCAGCAGGAAGCGCCCGCCCCGTGCCCGCGCGAAGAGCGCGTTCAGCAGGGCGGGCCGGGCATTGCCGATATGCAGATAGCCGGTGGGGGACGGCGCGAAGCGCACGAGGGGTGCGCCGGCTTCGGGCGGAGTGGTCTGGATCATGGGCGCCCTCTAGACCATTTCGCCGGCCCTGAGGACTCCGGTGACGCGGACAGGCGTCAGCCGCGGGTGCCCCAGCGGACGCCCATGCGGCTCGGGGCGTTGGAATCCGGCCCGAGCGCCGGCCCGCTGCCGCTGCGCGGCACGAAGGGCTTCGGGGCCAGGGTCTCGGGGATGGCGCTCTCATGCTCCTGGATCTTGGCGAACTGGCCCGCCTTGCGGAAGCGCCAGAGATAGCCCGGCACCACCGCCTCCATGGCGATGGGCTGCAGGCCGATGCCCTCCAGGGTGCGTCCCTCCGCCTTGGCGGCCTCGGAGACGACGTTGTCGTTCTGGAGCAGGATGACCTGGTCGCGGGTCAGCTTGAGGCTGTCCGGCAGGAGCCCGAGGGTCAGGGTGTCGACCACCTCGAGGGCACGGGCCTGGAGCAGGGCCGCGGGCTGGGGCAGGCCCAGGACCATGCGCTTGCGCATCGTCACCTTGAGCATGTAGCGCACCAGCGCCTCAAGGGTCTCCACCTCGGGGCCGCCGAGCTCGTAGACCTTGCCGGCGGGCACGTGGCCCTCCACCGCGCGGGCCACCGCCTCGGCCACGTCCGCGACGTAGACGGGCTGGAAGCGCGACTCGGCGCCGGCCAGCGGCAGCACCGGCAGGGCGCGGGCCAGGGCGGCGAAGCGGTTGAAGAAGCTGTCGCCGGGGCCGAACACCAGGGAGGGCCGCAGGATCACGTGAGCGCCGCCGGCCTCTGCGACCCGGGCCTCGCCCAGGGCCTTGGTGCGGGAGTATTGCGAGGGGGAGGTCGCGTCGGCGCCGATGGCCGAGACGTGGACCAGGGGCGCGCCGACGGCCGCCGCCGCCCGGGCGATCTCGCCCGCGCCCTCGGCCTGGAGCTGCGAGAAGCTCTGCTTGCCGGTCTCCTGCAGGATGCCCACGAGGTTGACGACGATGTCGGCCCCCTGGACCGCCCGGGCGATCGACTCGGGGTAGCGCAGGTTGGCCTGCACGGCGACGATCTGGCCGACCTTGCCGAGGGGCTGCAGGAAGAGAGCGAGGTCGGGCCGGCGCACGGCCACCCGGATCCGGTAGCCGCGCTTGGCCAGCGCCCGCACCACGTGGCGCCCGAGGAACCCCGATCCGCCGAACACGGTGACGAGCTGCGAGGCGGGGCGGGTCAGGGGAAGGGTCTCGAAGCCGGTCATCGCGCGTCACGTCTCGAAAAGCGGCCCCCGCGCCCGTCCGATCCCTGCAGGGCATCGATCGGCGCCGGTCCTTGAGCCTGGTGCAGCGTATCTAGACCACTTCCAGCCAGGACGGGAGGCCGCGCGGTGAAATTCGGGCCCGGCTGTCCCGAGGGGCCGGGGGGCCTCAGCGCAGGCGCGGCTGGGCCTGCGGGCCGGCGACCGGGGTGCGCCGGCTCAGGCTCTTGTGGACATGCACCATCAGGGCGATGCCGAAGAGCGGAGTGACGAGATTGAGCACCGGCACCACCATGAGGCCGGCGAGGAGCACGCCGGCGAGGAGCGTGGTGCCGCCGTAATGGCGCCGCATGGCGCCGGCCTCGGCCATGGGCCGGAAGCGCCCGGCGGCGAGCTCGAAATACTCCCGCGACAGCAGGTAGGCGTTGGCGCCGAAGAACGCGACGAGATTGACCCCCGGCACGAAGAACAGGATCAGCGCCACGAGATTCACCAGCAGGGCGAGGCCGGCGAAGCGCACGGCGTAGAACATCGCGGTGCCGAGGGGCAGGGCGAGGCCGGGCGGGTCGCCGGGAAAGTCCGTGCGCTCGACGATCTCGGCGGCGGCGTCGAGGAAGTAGCCCGCCACCAGGATCGACACCGCCGGCATCACGTAGGCGAGCCCCACGAACAGGCCGGCCCCGGCGAAGAACACCGCCAGCGTGTCGAGGAAGGGATAATCCACCGAGAGATGGTGCTGGGACAGGAACCAGTTGATCGCCCGCGTGAGCCCGAACCAGACGACGAGGAGGATGCCCACCGTGAGCCCGAGGGACTTCCACAGGATCGCGCGCAAGGGGGCTGAGAACACCTGCCGGATGGCGGCGAAGGCGGCCTGGATGAGCATACCTGGGGATCCCGTGGTCTCGTGTCGGTCCGGTCGTGAAGGGCCCGGCCTGCGTCGCCCCCGCGCGCACCGTATCCCGAGGTTCTGGCCACTGGTTCTGGCTATGGCCGTCCCCCGGCGCAAGGGCGGGCCGGCGAAACGGCGATTCGCCGCCGCGATCCTCGACGCCGGAGGTTTCTCCCGTGTGACTGAACCGGTGCGACCGGATTGCGACCGGAGGCGCGGTGTCGCCGGCCGGCGCGCTCTGATAGGCCCGTCGCCACCCTTCAGTCAGGAACGAGACCGTCATCCATGAGGACGTCCCGCCCCGAGCACGAACGCTGGCGCCCGAGCATCGCGCCGCGCCTGGCGCCGCTGCCCGACGATCCGGAGGTCGTCGTCGTGGGAGCCGGCGCCGCCGGCATCGCGGCGGCCCGGGGCCTCGCGGCACGGGGGATCCGGGTGGCGGTGCTGGAGGCGCGCGACCGGGTCGGCGGGCGCCTCGTCACCGTATCCCTGCGGGGCCACGCCGTCGATCTCGGCGGGCATTGGCTGCATGCGGGGCCGATCAACCCGCTGGTGCGGCTGGGCACCGAGCGGGGCGAGCCCCTTCGGGTGGCGGCGCAGCACAGCCACCTCTGGGTCGGGCGCCGGCGCGGCCGCCCGTCCGAGGCGGCGGCCCTGGGCCGCGCCTTCGCGGTGGCCGACCGGGCGATGAGCACCCAGGCGGGCTGGGCGGCGCCGGACCGGCCGGCCGCCACCGCCCTGCCGCCGGGCCTCGGCCCCTGGGGACGACGGGTGGAGCGGGTTCACGGCCTCGTCTCCGGCCAATCCCTGGGCCGGGTCTCGCTCCAGGATTTCCCCAGCATGGAGTACGGCGACAACCGCTTCATCGCCGGCGGCTACGGCGGCTATCTCGCCCGCCTCGCCCAGGGCCTGCCGATTTCCCTCGGGACGCCGGTCACCGGCATCGACTGGACGGGGCCGGGCGTGCGGGTGCGCGCGGGGTCCCGGAGCTTCGCGGCCCGGGCCGTCATCGTCACGGTTCCCACGATGGTGCTGCGGGCCACGCCGCTCTTCACCCCCGCCCTCCCCCCGGAAATCGCGGACGCGATCACGGGGTTTGCCACCGGGATCTACGAGCACGCGGTGCTGCACTGGCCGTCCTGCCCGTTCCGCGGGGCGGACCGGCTCGCCAGCCTCGTCGGCGGGCGCGAAGCGAGCCCCGGCCTCCTCACCCGGATCGACGGAACCCCGTTCCACTTCTTCGAGCTCGACGCGCCCATGGCCGCCGCGCTGGATGCCCGCCGGGTCGGGGCGGACGGGGTCCGTCGTCTGGTCCGGGCGACGCTCGCCGCACATTTCGGGCCCCGGGCCCTGCACGACCTGACCATCCCGGCGGTGAGCGCCTGGCGCCACGACCCCTGGGCGCTCGGGTCCTGGGCGGTGGTGCCGCCCGGCCATGCCGGCGCCCGGGCGCGGCTGCAGGCTCCCGTGGCGGACCGGGTGTGGTTCGCCGGCGAGGCCCTGTCGCGCCTGCAATGGGGCACGGCGGGAGGCGCCTACGAGGAGGGCACGCGGGCGGCGGCGGCCGTGGCCGACCATCTGCGGGATTGATCCGCGGAGCTACGTCGCGGGATTGGGCCGCCCGCGCGGGACCGCATGGCGGAAGGTCACCGGCCGGAGGGGGAAGACCTCTCCGAAGCGCGTCGGCAGGGACGCGATGAGATGTGCGATCTCGTCGGCCGGCCGAGCGGGGCTGAAGAGGAAGCCCTGGATGTCGTCGCAGCGGCCGGCCTTGAGCATCTGCGCCTGCCGCACCGTCTCCACGCCCTCGGCCGTGACGGTAATCGAGAGCTTGTGGGCCAGGGCGAGGATCGCCTCGACGATCGCCAGGCACTCGGGGCGGCTGTCCATGTCCTTGATGAAGGAGCGGTCGATCTTGATCTTGTCCACGGGGAACCGGACCAGGTAGCTGAGCGACGAGTAGCCGGTGCCGAAATCGTCGAGCGCCACGCGGATGCCCAGCGCACGCAGTTCCTTGAGATTGGCGATCGTCGTCGCGTTCATCTCGAAGAACACCGACTCGGTGACCTCGATCTCCAGGCGCTCCGGCGCCAGTCCGCTGGTCTCCAGCGCCCGCGTCACGTCCGCGACGAGGTCGGTGTTCCGGAACTGGATGGGCGAGAGGTTGACCGCGAGCCGGATCTCGTCGGGCCAGCGCACGGCCTCCCGGCAGGCCTGCATCAGGACCCAGCGGCCGATTTCGGTGATCAGGCCCGAGGCCTCGGCGACGGGTACGAAAACGGCCGGGGAAACCCGCTCGCCGGAACTGCGGGTCCAGCGCAGCAGGGCCTCGAAGCTGCGCACCCGGCCGTCCTTCAGCCCCACCAGGGGCTGATAGTGCAGGCTGAACTCGCCCAGCGCGGCCGCCCGCTTGAGGTCGATCTCGAGTTCGCGCCGCAGGCGCATCGTGGCCTCGAGGTCGGGCGAGAAGATCCGGACCTTGCCGCGGCCGCTGGCCTTGGCGCGGTAGAGGGCGAGGTCGGCCTTGCTGAGGAGGCCTTCCGGACTGTGCGCGTCGCGGGGCGCCATCGCGAGGCCGACGCTGGCGCCGATCTCCACCTGCACCCCGTCGAGGGTGTAGGGCATGCTCAGCGCCTCGATGAGGCGTCGGCTCAGGGCGACCAGGGCCTCCTCGTCGCCCTCGGCCAGGAGGACGGCGAACTCGTCGCCGCCGAGGCGCGAAACCAGCGCCTCGGGCGGGACCACGCCGGTCAGGCGCTGCGCCACCCGGACCAGCAGGATGTCGCCGAGGGCGTGGCCGAAGGTGTCGTTGACGAACTTGAAGCCGTCGAGGTCGAGGTAGAGCAGCGCGCAGGGCTCGCCCCCGGCCTCCGCCCGGGCGCAGAACTCGGTCGCCTTGTCCTGGAACCGGGTACGGTTGGCCAGGCCCGTGAGCGAATCGTAGGTCGCCAGATAGGCGATCCGCGCCTCGGACTGACGGGCGTCGGTGATGTCCGAGCCGACGCCGCGGAAGCCCTGGAAGGTCCCGCCGCCGTCGGTGATCGGCCGGCCGCTGAGTCGCCACCAGCGCGCCAGGCCGCCGATGGTGACTTCGACCACGCGCTCGCGGAAGACCTGGCGCTCGGCCACGAGAGCGAGGATCTCGGCGATCTCGGGGGTCATCGGCCGGACTTCGCGGCGGCCGAGGAAGAGGGCCTCGAACGGCGCCCGGTGCAGGGCGGCCGGGGGCTCCCCCGCCACCTGGCCGATGCGCTCGGACACGTGCTGCAGCCGCCCCTCGGCGTCGGTCTCCCAGAGCCAGTCGCTGGTGCTCGCCTCGAAGTCGTGGAGCAGCAGGCTGATCGTTTCGTCCTGCTCGCTGATCCGAGCACAGTCGATGCTCCGCGACTTCGGGAGGCGCCCCATCCTCCGGGCCGTCCAGCCGACGAACACGGCGCAGACGGCGAGCAGCATCGACAGCCACACCGTCAGCCACCCGGCGGCAGGCTCGCCGGCGAGGAACAGGCTCGTCAGGCTGCCCAGGACGATCGGCGCGCAATAGGCGAGACCGAGAGGCGCGAGGGAGCCCACGGTGCGGTTCGTGGCGAGAGCGAGGTCGCGGGCCCGCGCCTCTGCGTCGTCGCGCGCCGTCGGGCGGCTCTCGCGGCACAGCTGAGCCGGCTCCGGGCCGGCGGGGGCCGAGGCGCGTGCCCCATCGCCCATCCGATGCCCCCACGCCGCCTCGGGCGCCCGCGATCCGCTCGCGCAAGCGGGTCGCGACCCGGCAGCGGGGGTGGGGGCGGCTCCGGCGAGGAGCGGGTCAGGCAGGCGGCGCATTGCGTGCACGAACGTCAGAGATTCGCCGATCGCGGCGGCCGGCCGGATCGGGGCGGGGGTTCGGGCCGGGACGGAACCGGATGGGCGCCGGTGAAGGCGGGATGCCCGCATCGTCTACGGCCTGCATCGTCAAGTCTCCGAACCGACGGCGAGACTGCAGACTAGCCCTTATCATTTGATAGAGACTTAATTCCCCCCGGCCGCGAACCGGTCTCGATTGCATCCTCGGACGCCGAACGGCGAGATGCCGCTCGCCGTCGCCGAGCGCGCAGGCCGGAATTCGGCGAGACCCGTCCCGCCTCGCACCGGAACGCTCCCGTCGAACGCCGGCACTCGGGTCACAGCACCACGTGGGGTCCGAGTCCCTCGGTCGGCAGAGGCTGGAGAAACGTGGCCCCGATGCCGTTCTCGAAGCAGCGGGCGACCGTGGCGGGCGTTCGCCCGATGGTGATCCGCATGCCCGTTTCCAGGGGGATGTCGATCCGCAGGGCAGCGCCGGAGGCCGAGACGTTGATGAGCCGGCCCGGGATGCGGGTGCCGCAGGCCATGGTGACCAGGATGTCGGGGTGGTCCGGCACGAAGCGGGGGTGGACGCGCTGGGGGAATTCGCCGCTGTTCTGCTCCGTCGCGAGGTCGAGCAGGCGGCGCACGATGACGGAGAGCGGCGCCTCGGCGCGGGTCACGCGGGTGACGAACTGCTCCTTGCCGCCCTCGATGACCAGCGCCTCGAGGGAGCCCGCGTGCCGGATGCTGCAGGACAGGATCTCACCGCGGGCCGGCACGACGGAGGAGCGGAAGCGAAGGCCGGCCACGGACAGGTCGGCGGTGACGGCATAGAAATCCGCGCGGTACCGGTTCCAGCAGAGGGCAGGCAGGATGAGTCTCGTCGGCGTCGCTGTGAGGGGCTCGCTCATGATCATCCTGCGGCTACGGAGCCATAAGGGCGCCCGGTCGCGGAGATTCCTTTATCCGGTTGCGGAGAATTTGATTCAATCGGGATCACGGGACGGCGAAGTCTGGGCGCGATCCCGAATTCCGCTGTGGTCAGCCTGCGCGGCTCGTGCCGGTCCCAGGCCTGCCGCCCGCAGCCTTCAGGGGTTGCAGCCGGTGCTCGACGGCAGGGTGTCGAGGCGGGTCAGGTCGCCGACCACGGCGAATTCGCCGTAGTTGAGCCGCAGCGCGCCGCTGACGCCGTTCTCGTAGAGATCGAAGCTCAGAACGTAGATCGGCGTACGCTCGCCCTGCCCGGGAATGTAGTAGCTCAGGGTCACGGGCCAGCGCGGCACGCTGGCCATCGGGCCGTTCCGCAGCGGCTTGTCGCGCTCGGCCGCCTTGTCGGAAGCCGCCGGGGCCGGAACCTGCCGGCCGATCACCGCCAAGGTGTCGTAGACCTTGCGCCCGTCGTCCGAGCCGTCGAAGACCTTGACCGAGATGGTGTTCTGGCCGTCGCGGGCCGCCTGGATCAGGCGCCGCATGTGCACCGTGGGGAACAGGACCTCGCCCGAATCCTGGAACTGGTCACGCTGGGGTTCCTTCAGCTTGACCTTCAGCAGGTCGGAATTCGACTCGGCGGTGCCGTCCACCGCCTGGCCGGGGGTGCCGTTGAGAACCGTGCTGGTCTTGAAGCGGTAGCTGCGCCCGTCCCCGCTCTCGAAGGTGGTGTTGCGCAGGTCCGAGGTGCGGCTGCCGGTCTCGCCGCTCTCCAGAACCGTCACCTGCCGGGTCTGCATCGTGTAGCCCTTGCAGGCATCCCCGGTGAAATCGATCACGATGCGTCCGCGCGCACTCTCCACCGCCCGGGTGCCGCTGCTCTCGGCCAGGGAGAGGTCGTAGACGGCCCGGTGATTGGCGAGGGTGATGGGCGCCGCGGCGGCGGCCGCCGTTACGGACAGGACGAAGCCGGCGGCGATGCCGGGGAAGGCGACCCGCGCCATCGCGGCGGCTGCACGCATGCTGGGACGACGCATGGATTCTCCTGACAGGGCGGGGCCGGAGGATGCCGAACCCCGTGACGCCCCCAGATAGGGCATCCGGCGGGCCCGAGCGAGGTTCGATCGGCGCCGTCCGCATTCGCCGCGCCGGGGGGACGCCCTAGATAGGTCCGCAGAAGAAGAACCGGAAGACGGGAGGATACGACGATGGACGCCGATACCCTGCGCTCGCTCCAGGCCCCGATCAAGGACCGCTACCGCAACGCCCCGGATTCGGCCGTGGTGACCCTGTGCGCCCGGGGCCGCCTCGACGACAGCGCGATCGCCTGCAAGGTCGAGACCGGGCGCGCCCTCGCGGTGGCGGGCCTGCACCCGGCCACCGGCGGCTCCGGCGCCGAGCTCTGTTCGGGCGACATGCTGCTGGAAGCCCTGGTGGCCTGCGCCGGCGTCACCCTCAAGGCGGTGGCCACGGCGATCGGTGTCGAGCTCCGCTCCGGCACGGTGAGCGCCGAGGGCGACCTCGACTTCCGCGGCACCCTCGGGGTCGACAAGGAGGCCCCCGTCGGCTTCCGGGCGATCCGCCTGGCCTTCGCCCTCGATACCGACGCCCCCCAGGACAAGCTCGACCAGCTCCTCAAGCTGACCGAGCGCTACTGCGTCGTGTTCCAGACCCTGAACCACAAGCCGGAGCTGGCCGTCACCCTCGCGCAGGGCTGACCGGCGGCGCCGGGTTTCGCGCCGGGGCGAATGATCCCGGCGCCGTGCTGGCGCGTTCCCCTCGACATGATGATTTTTCAATGGACGGTCGGCGTCCTCCTCGGCGCCGTGCTCCTGGCCGGGCTGGCCCGCCGGGTGGGCGCTCCGTATCCGGTCTTCCTGGCGCTCGGCGGGATCGGCCTCGCCTTCATCCCGGCCGTGCCCAACCTCGTGCTCGACCCGGAGCTGGCGCTGGCCCTGTTCCTCGCGCCCGTCCTGCTCGATGCCGGCTACGACACCTCGGTGCGGGACCTGCGCACCCACTGGCGCCCGATCGCCGGCCTCGCCTTCGGGGCGGTGGTGGCGACCACGGCCGCCGTGGCCGTGATGGTCAAGTGGCTCGTGCCCGACATGCCCTGGGCGGCCTGCATCGTGCTCGGCGCCGTGGTGGCGCCTCCCGACGCCGTGGCGGCGCTCTCGGTGCTGCGCCACGTCTCGCTGCCCCACCGCCTCACCACGATCCTGCGCGGCGAGAGCCTCCTCAACGATGCGGGCTCGCTGCTGATCTATCGCCTCGGCGTCACGGCGGCGGTCTCCGGCACGTTCTCGGTGAGCCAGATCGGTCCGGCCTTCCTCGTGGGCATCCTCGGCAGCCTGGTCGCCGGGCCGGTCCTCGCCCTCCTCTACAGCGCCGCCACGCGCCCGGTCGCCGACGCGCCGAGCGTCATCGTGCTGCAGTTCGTGGCCGCCTTCGGCATCTGGATCGGAGCGGAACACGTGCACCTGTCCGGGGTGCTGACCGTGGTCTCCTTCGCCATCATGGTGGCGCGCATCGCTCCGGGCCACACCCCGCCGCGCACCCGCATCGTTTCCTACGCGGTCTGGGACACGGCGGTGTTCGTGCTCAACGTGCTCGCCTTCGTGCTGATCGGCCTTCAGATCGGTCCGATCCTCGAGCGCCTGACCCGGGAGCAGCGGATCTCCTACGCGCTGGTCGGCGCGGCGGTGTTCCTCACCGTGGTGGTGGTGCGCTTCCTCTGGGTCCTGCCCACCGCCTACCTCGCCCGCCTCGGCGCGGACGGGACCGAGACCCGCGACCGTGGCCTCTCCGCCGGCATCGCGGTCTCCTGGGCGGGCATGCGCGGCATCGTCACCATCGCCACGGCCCTGGCGCTGCCCGACGGCGATCCCGGCTTCCCCTATCGCGACCTCATCGTGCTCACCGCCTTCTGCGTCATCATCGGCACGCTGACGGTGCAGGGGCTGACTCTGCGCCTCCTCCTCGGCCGGCTCGGGCTGGAGGACGACGATCCCGTCGGCCGCGAGGTCGGGCACGGCCGGACCGAGGCCTACCGGGCCGCCCTCGAGAGCTTGGAGACTGCCGACGACGCGCCCTCCGAGGCCCTGCGCGAGGAGTTCCGCGTCGCCCTGGAGCAGGCGGAGGCCCGCGACACGGGCTTCGCCTCCGAGGCGCTGCCCGCCGACGCCGCCCGGCGCCGCGCCATCGAGGCGGCGCGCGACCGGGTGCTGGCGCTGCGCCGCTCCGGCGACATCGGCGACGACGCCTATTACGTGCTGGAGGAGGAGTTCGACTGGGCCGAGATGAACGCGACGCCCCGGGCCGAAACCTGAGCTGCGGGCGCCCGACGACCTCAGGTGACGGGCGCCACCCGCAGGGAGAAGTGCGCGCCCTGCACGTCGGGGGCGACCGCGAGGGGGCCGCCGAGCTGGCGGGCGAGGCTGTTGATGATGCGCATGCCGAGGCTCGCGCTGCGCGCCGCCGTGGGATCGAACCCCTCGGGAAGCCCGGCGCCGTCATCCTCCACCCCGAGGATCAGGCCGCCCGCCTCGTCGGGCCGGGCCTCGACCCGGATCTCGCCCTCGCCGTCCGCGTAGGCGTACTTGATCGCGTTGGTGACGAGCTCGTTCACGAAGAGCCCCAGGGGGATCGCGAGGTCGGCGGGGATGTTCACCCGCGCCGCGCGGCAGACGAGGCGGTGGCGCGGTGCGCTTTCCTGCAGCTTGGCGCAGAGGGCCTCGAGGAAGCCCGCGACGTCGATCGCCTCCAGGCTCGGCTGGCGCCAGAGCTGGTCGTGGACCTGGGCCACCGCCTCGACCCGGGTGCGGGCATCGGCGAGCGCGCTCTTCACGTCGGCGTTGTCGGAGCCCCGGGCCTGTAGGCCGAGGAAGCCCGCCACCACCGCGAGGCTGTTCTTGACCCGGTGGCTCATCTCCCGGGACAGGAGTTCCTGGCGCTCCAGGGCCGCCTTCAGCCGCGCCTCGGCCCGCTGGCGCTCGATCGCGCCGCCGACGAGGTTGGCGAAGCCCTGCATGAAGGCGATGTCGGCCTCCTCGAACTGGCCCTCGCGGGTGTCGTCCACCTCCAGCACGCCGTAATTGCCGTCGCGGTTGGCGATCAGCACGTTGATCGCCCGGCGGATGCCGTGGTCGGCCATCAGCTTCGGCGTGCGGAAGCGGGTCTCGTTCTCGAGGTGGTTCGAGATCACGGGCCGGCCGGTCTTCAGGGCGAAGCCCGCCGGCGATGCGAGGTCGGCACCGATGATGGTGGTGCCCACCGCGTCCGCAGCCCAGCCCACCCCGGCGCAGACGAGGAGGCAGTCCTGGTGCGGCTTGTATTCCAATGCCTTGCAGAACTGCGCCTCCATGCCCTCGGCGCAGAGTTCGGTGGCGCGCTGGAGCAGGGGCAGCAGCTCGGTGGCCCGCAGGGCCTCGACCCCGAAATCGGAGAGGATCGCCTGCTGCCGCAGGCGGATCGCCAGGGCCTTCGGCGCCAGTTCGGTCATCGCTGCGCTACACGTCCGGGTTTCGGTGGGCCGGGCCGCCCGCCCGCGTGACCTCCTTTTGCGACACCCGGAGCGCTGCCCGCAAGGGTATCCGGTCGGCTCTGCGCGAGAGTTGATGGCCCGGACCCGGCTCAGATCTCGATCTCGGTGCCGACCTCGACCAGTTGCCGCGTCGGCACGCAGAAATGCGCCCCGGTGCGCTCGGCGTTGCGCAGGAGAAAGGCGTAGATCTCCTCCCGCCAAGTGGCCATGCCGCGGTGATCGCTCTTCGGGATGATGGTCTCGTGCCCGATGAAGATCGTGAGATCCTCGAGGCATTCGGGCGGCAGCCGCTTGGACTCCACCGCGCAGCGCAGGCCGTCGGGGATCGAGGCGTCCTCCATGAAGCCGTAGCGCAGGATCACGCGGGTGATGTCGGGGGTGATCACGATGACCTCGGCGCGCTGGTCGCGGGCGACCGCCGGCTCCTCCTCGTAGCGGGCGGTGATGATGAGGATGCGCTCGTGCAGGGCGTGGCTGCGGGCGACGAAGCGCGACAGGTGCAGCGGGATCGCGCTGGTGGCCGAGGACAGGAACGCGGCGTTGCCCGGCAGGACGATCGGCGGGTCGCGCCGGAGCTGCGCCAGGAATTCCCCCTCGGGCTGGCGCAGGGAGACTCGCGCCGCCTCGACGAGTTGGTTGCCCTTGCGCCAGGTCAGCATCAGGAACGCCACCAGGGCGGCGAGCATCAGCGGAAACCAGCCGCCCTCGAACAGCTTCACGGTGTTGGCCCCGAGGAACACGAAGTCGATGAGGAGGAAGAACCCGTTCACGGCCAGCACGGCCACCGGGTTGTAGCCCCATTTCAGTGCCACGAGAGCGGCCAGCAGGGTGGTGATCGCCATCAGGGAGGCGACCGCGATGCCGTAGGCGCCGGCGAGCGCGTCCGAGGTGCCGAAGATCAGGACCGCGCTCAGGGTGGCGGCGGCGAGCAGCCAGTTCACCATCGGCACGTAGATCTGCCCGCGCTCGTGCCGGGCGGTGTGGACCACCCGCATCGGCGGCAGGAAGCCGAGCTGGATCGATTGCTGGGTGAGCGAGAACGCACCCGAGATGATCGATTGCGAGGCGATCACGGTGGCGACGGTCGCGAGGCCGATCAGCGGGTAATGCGCCCAGTCGGGGCTCAGGCGGTAGAACGGGTTCTCGATGGCGTCGGGCTCCACCAGCAGGAGGGCGCCCTGCCCGAAATAATGGATCACCAGGGCCGGCAGCACGAGGCCGAACCAGGAGGCGCGGATCGGCCCGGCTCCGAAATGCCCGAGATCGGCATACATCGCCTCGCCGCCGGTGACCGCGAGGAAGGCCGCCCCCAGCATGGCGAAGCTGACGTGCCAGCCCGCATGGGTCAGGAATTCCACGGCTTTCAGCGGATTGAGCGCGGACAGGATCTGCGGCGCGTGCCAGATGCCGCCGAGACCGAGCAGCGCCAGCACGACGAACCAGACCAGCATCACCGGGCCGAAGATGCGCCCGATAAAGGCCACGCCCCGGCTCTGGACCAGGAAGAGCCCGACCAGGATCAGCACCGTGATCGGCACGACGAAGCGCGACAGGGCCGGCGCCTCGACCTTGAGGCCCTCGACCGCCGAGAGCACCGAGATCGCCGGCGTGATCGCCCCGTCGCCGTAGAGGAGGGCGGCCCCGACGAGGCCCACCACGAGGAGCACGCCGGCCCAGGAGCCGGGCTTGGCGTTCCGGGCCCCGAGCAGCGCCAGCATGGCGACGATGCCGCCCTCGCCACGGTTGTCCGCGCGCAGGATCAGAACGGCGTACTTGATCGAGACGATGAGGATCAGCGACCACAGGATCAGCGAGACGGCGCCCGTCACCGCGATCGGCGTCGGCGGAGCCCCGGCGCTCGCGGCGCGCACCGCCTCCTTGAAGGCGTAGAGGGGCGACGTGCCGATATCGCCGTAGACGATGCCGAGCGCCCCCAGCATCACCGCCGGGCGCAGGGCCGGCCGTCCCGTTCGGGATTCGTCGTGGGCCACGGGCACGCTCTCCGGAAACGGCGAAGGTTCGCTCTGCCGCTCGCAGGTAGGGGCGGGTTTCCTTCCGACCAGGGGCCCGCGCGGTCTCCGCCTTGCACCCCGGGCGGGGGCGTCACTCGAGCCGCACCATCACGCTGTCGCTGGCACCGGTGGCGTCCATCACCGAGATCCGCGCGAAGCCCGCGCCCTCCGGGGCCCAGGCCGATTGCCGGCGGGCGCCGGCCGCCACCGGCAGGCCGTCGACCATCCAAGTCAGGGGCGGCACGCCGCCCAGCGCCTTCAGGGCGAGGCTCGCGGACGGCCCGGCCTCCGGCTCGGACAGGCCGAGATCGATGCGGGCGCCGTCCGGCGGGTAGGCGATCTTCAGGGCACCGCCCAGGGCCGCCGACAGGGTCTTGGGGATATCCCGCCGGATGTGGCGCAGGGGTGGCGGCAGGCCGGCCGTGGTGGTCACCAGGGCATCGCGCGGCGTCGGCACCGGGTCGGGCTCCCCGCCGAAGCGCGCGAAGACATCGAACAGGATCGGCGCCGCGACCACCCGGCCGACGAGGCCCGGCACGGCATTGCCGTCCGGCCGGCCGACCCAGACGGCGATCGTGACGCGCCGGTCGAACCCCACCGCCAGGGCGTCCCGGTAGCCGTAGGAGGTGCCGGTCTTGTAGGCGATCCGGCCGGCCAGGGCGTTCTCCGGAGGGGGCGCCCCCCGCAGGATGTCGGCGACGTACCAGGCGGCGACGCTTTCCGTGACGCGCGCCTCCGGGGCCACCTCGTCGGGCGGCCCGTCGCGGCGACGCATCAGGTTCGGCACCAGCCCCTGCCGGGCCAGCCCCGAAAACAGGCGGGCGAGGTCGGTCAGCGTGATGCCGAGGCCGCCGAGCGCCACCGGCAGGCCCGGGGCGGTGTCGCGGGGGAGATCGACCCGGGCGCCGGCCGCCCGCAGGCGCGCGATGAAGCGGGCGGGCCCGACCACCTCCAGCAAATCCACCGCCGGCACGTTCAGGGAGAGCTGGAGGGCGCGCCGCGCCGTCACCGTGCCCTGGTAGCCGAGGTCGAAATTCTCCGGGGCATAGGCGCCCGCAAAGCGCACGGGCCGGTCGTCGAGCTGCGTCTCGGGATGGGCGAGGCCCGTCTCGAAGGCGAGCGCGTAGATGAAGGGCTTGAGGGCGGAGCCCGGCGAACGGATCGCACCCGTCATGTCGATGGCACCCGCACGGCTCGCATCGAGGTAGCCGGGGCTGCCGACCTGGGCTAGGACCCCGCCGGTGCGGTTGTCGATAGCGAGGATCGCCGCCGAGATCCCGGGCCCCAGGGCGGCCGCGCGCTCGGCGGCGAGGGTCTCGAGGCTCGCCTGCAGGCGGCCGTCGAGGGTGAGGCGGATTGCCTGCGCCGCGGGATCGGCGGCATGCGCCGCCTCCGCCGCGTGGGCGGCCAGCATCGGGAAGGGTTTTCGCAGCGTCGGCACAGGCTCGGCGTGGGCGGCCTCCGCCTCGGTGGGCGTGATCACACCCTGCTCGGCCGCGATGGCGAGGACGCGGTCGCGGGCGCGCCGGGCCGCGTGCGGGAAGCGGTCCGGCCGCCGGGCCTCCGGCGCCTGCGGCAGGGCGACGAGGAGCGCGCTCTCGGCGAAGGACAGCCGGGTGGGTTCCCGCCCGAAATACGCGAGGCTGGCGGCGCGCAGCCCCTCCACCGGGCCGCCATAGGGGGCGAGCGCCAGGTAGAGGTCGAGCACCCCGTCCTTGCCGAGGCGCCGCTCCAGCTGCACCGCCCGCACCATCTGGCGGAGCTTGGCGGCCAGCGAGCGCTCGGCGCGCGGCTCGACGAGGCGGGCCACCTGCATCGAGAGGGTCGAGCCCCCCGAGACGATGCGCCCCACCGTGAACCATTGCCATGCGGCCCGGAGCGTCGCGGCCGGGTCGATGCCGGGATGCGAGGCGAAGCGCCGGTCCTCGTAGGCGGTGAGCATGGCCAGGAAGCGCGGATCGACTTGGTGTCCCGTCACCGGCAGGCGCCAGCGCCCGTCGGCGGTGGCGAAGGGGCGCAGCAGCCGCCCGTCCCGGTCGAGCACCACCGTCGATCGGAGTCCGGCCTGGGTCAGGTCGAGGGGCGGCAGGGTGTCGACGAAGCGCCAGAGGGCGAGGGCCGGCAGGAGGAGCAGGAGGAGGCCCGCGATGATCGCGAGACGCCCTCTTCCCTCTGCGGGGGGAGGGTTCAGGCGACCCGTCTCCACGGCCCTACTTCGCGCTCACCGTCATCGACCCGAAGCCCGTGCGTCCGAAGCGCTCCGGCCGGTACATGTCCTCGACGGTGGCGGCCGGATGGACGTAAGTGCCGGGCGAGACCGCCCGCACGGTGTAGGCGACCCGGAAGAAGGCGGATTGCTCGGGGCTGCGCTCGTAGGCGGCCACGAAGCGGTCGTCGCGGAACTCGGTATGGACCGGGGCCACGTCCGATTTGGCGAAGGCGAGCCCGGTGAGCGCGTCGGCATCGAGGAGCTTCGGGTTGTCGATCTCCAAGCCGGCGGGCAGGCGGTCGACGAGGAGGAGGCGCCCGGCGCTGGCCTTGGCCTCGGTCACCGTGAGCACCACCACGAAGCGGTCGTTCTGGCGGACCCCTTGCGCGAGATCGACCGGCGTCCCGTCGAGGCGGTGGTAGCGCCGCTCGATCGTGTAGCCGCGCGCCTCCGCCGGCTCCGGCGCGATCGGGTTGCCGGAGACGCTGACCACGGCCTGCACGGTCTGGCTGCCCGCGTTGGCCAGGGTCACGGGCCTCGCCTCCAGGGCGGCGGCCCGGTAGCTGCGCGCCACGGCGCCGCTCTCGGGGCGGCCGTCGAGGGTGAAGCGCAGGGCGTCGGATTCCGCGCTCAGGCCCTCGGCGGCCAGCACCATCCAGGCCTCCTCCTGGGTGCTGGTCGGCCGGCCGCTGGCGCGCTCGGCCGCGATGAGCGCGCCCAGCGGCTGGATGCTGTCGCGGGCGAGCCCCGTCTCGGCGGCCAGCGCCAGGAGGCCGGCGCCGTCGCGCAGGCGCGAGCCGTAATCCGGCCGGTAGCCCGGGCTCGCGGCCATCTCCCGGAAGCCGGCCATCGCGGCGGTGAAAGCCTTGGCGGCCCGGCGGCGATCCCCCAGCAGGGCCAGGGCGGCGGCGATCTGTCCCCGCGCCAGGGGCGTGGCGAAGGCCGCGAGCTTGGTGTCCGCCAGATAGCGCAGGTCGCCCATCACGGGCCGGCCGTTGCGGGCCAGCACGTAGGCCGCGTAGGCGATGTCCATGCCGCCCCCGCCGACCTCCGTGGTGTTGGCCACCGCGTTGCGCAGGCGGTCGAGGGCGTTGGCGAAGGCGGTCTGGGGCACGGCGAAGCCGCGCTCGCGGGCCCGGGTCAGGAAGTCGGTGACGTAGGCGTTGAGCCAGGTGTCGCTGGCCCCGTCCGTGGACCAGAGACCGAAATCGCCCGCCCCGTTCTGGCGGCCGAGCACGCGCTCGATCGCCTGGCGCACGCGCTCGTCGGCTTGTGTGTCGATCCCGAGCCTGTCGAGGGCCGCGAGGCGGTCGACGTAGAGGAACGGCATCGCCCGGCTCACGGTCTGCTCGGAGCAGCCGTAGGGATAGCGGTCGAGGGACTGGAGGAGGGCCGGCACGTCGATGCCGGCGAGGTTCGAGGCCGAGAGCGAGACCGTGCCGGTGCCGGGCAGGATGTCGGCCAGGAGTTCGTCCGAGAGCGTCAGGCTGGCGCCGGGTTCGAGGGTCTGCACGGAGCGGCGGGCGAGCGCCCCCGTGCCGGGACCGATGGTGAGGGCGAAGCTCTGGCCGACGCCCTCGGGCAGCCCGGGACCCCGCAGGGTCAGGTCGATCCGCGACAGGCCCGGCCCGGCGGCCGTGATGGGGATGACGAGGGCGCCCTTGGCGCCGGCCTCCAGGCGCAGGGTCCTGTGCACGGCCTCGGCGCCGACGAGGACGGAGCCGGCGAGGTCGAGGTCCACCGTGTAGTCGCCGGCCTGCCCCTCGACATTGTCGAGGGCGACGTGGACGCGCGAGCGGTCGCCGACATTGAGGAAGCGCGGCAGGGTGCCGGTGAGCACGACGGGATCGCGGATGATCACGTCGGCTTGGGCCGCGCCCACCTTGGCGCGGCTCCAGGCGGTGACCATCACCCGGCCAGTGCCGTTGAAGGCCGGCAGGGGGAAGCTGACGCTCGCCTTGCCGTCCGGCCCGACCGTGACGGGCCCGGAATAGAGGGCCAGCGGCGCCTGGGTCGGGGGCGAATCGGCCAGTTCCGCCGCCCCGCCGTCGCCGCCGGAGCGGATGGCGCCGAGCGTCCCCTGCATGCCGTCGATGAGGTATCCGTAGAGGTCGCGGATCTCGGGGCCGAGGGCCTTCTGGCCGAAGAAGTAGCCGAAGGGGTTGGGCGCCTCGTAGCGGGTCAGGTTGAGGATGCCGACATCCACCAGCGCCACGCTGACCCGGGCCTCCTCGCCGGATGTCAGGCCGGCGAGCTGGATCGGCAGGGTCAGGGTCTCGCGCGGGCGGACCTTCGCCGGCGCCTGCAGGGCGACGCCGAGGGTGCGGCTGTCCCGGTCGACCCCGAACCAGGCGAGCCCCAGGGCCCGGCCCGGCAGGCGCTTGGCCGCCTGGTCGAGGGGCCGGTAGGCGGTGGCCACGAGGTAGGCGCCCGAACCCCACTCGGCCTTGACGGGAATGTCGACGGTGGTGCCGGCGGCCGGCACGTCGACGGTGAGGAGCGCGTGCAGCTTGTCGCTGACGACGGCCAGCGTCGCCTGGCCCTTGAACTTCGGCTGCAGCCGCGCGCGCAGGGTCTCGCCGGCGGCGTAGGCCGCTTTGTCAAGGCGCAGGTCGAGGAGGTCGGGCACGTCCGCGGTCTCGCCGCCGCTCCAGCCCACCGTGAAGGTCACGCTCGCGGTGGCCGCCGGGCGGCCCGGCACGCTCGCCTCCAGCCGGTAGGTGCCGTAGCTCACCGTGGCGCTGACGCGGCCCGGCGCGTCGGGGGTCAGGTCGAGGCGGCCGTCGGCGACGCGGCGGGTGCTGGTGACCGGCTCGTAAGACCAGCGCCCGTTCTCGCGATACCACTGATAGCTCTTCTCGACGCGCTGCAGCGTCCAGGCGACGTCGCCCTGGGCCAGGCGCCGGCCATCGGGGGCGGCCATCACCACGTCGAAGCCGGCGACGCCGCCTTCCTGGATGTCGCCGCCGAAAGTCTTGCGGATCGCCAGGACTGGCCCTTCGGGCAGGATCGGCAGGGTCAGGCTGCGGCTGAGCGCACGCCCGCCGGGCTCGCCCACCTGCAGGGTGATCTTTGCCTCAAGGGGGCGCGGGGCGGCGAGCGCCTGGACCGGCACCACGAGCCGGGCCCTGCCGGCGGCATCGGTCGTGGCGCGGGCGTCGATCTCCGTCGAGACGGCCTCCACCCGCTCGTCGTCGAGGCCGACGGAGAAGCCCTCCAGCGCCTTGATGCCGTTGCCGGCCGCCTGCTGCACCAGCACGGTGCCGGAGATCTCCAGCCCGGCGCCGGGGGCGCCGTAGAGGTAGCGGGCGGCCACGTCGATGGTGGCGGGTGCGCCTTTCGTCAGTGTCGGCGTCGCGCTCTCCAGCGTCACGTCGAGGCGCTCGGGGACGTAATCCTCCACGAGGAAGCTCGCCTCGCCGATGGCCGGTGCCTTCGGATCGGTGTAGGCCGCCACCCGCCAGGTGCCGTGGGGGGCGCCCGGCATCAGCGGCAGCGCGAGGGCGCGCCCGCCGAGGCCCGCATCCGCCAGCTGGGCACGGCGATACTCGACGCCGTCCGGGCGCTTGACCACCAGGGTGAGCGGGATCTCCGGCACCGCGAGGCCGGTGGCGTCGCGCAGGAGTCCGGTGAGGTTCACGGTCTCGCCGGAGCGGTAGACCCCGCGTTCGGGGAACACGTAGGCCTCGACCGCGCCGGGCTGCGGCCGGCCCTTCACGCCGCGATCGGTAAGGTCGAAGGCCGACTGACCGAGATCGAGGAAACCGTAATCGTCGCCGATCTGCGCCACCACGAGGCCGGGCGCGATGCCTCCCTCCCCGCGCGCGAGGCCAGGCGCGAAGGCGGCGTGACCCTGGCGATCGGTCCTGGCGGTAGCCAGGACCTCGTTGTTGCGGGCCACCAGCCGGATCTCGGCGCCCGGCACGGTTTCGGCCGAGGCCAGGGAGCGGGCGAAGACGTGGACGCCGTCGCGGCCCTTGAAGGCGGTGAGGCCGAGATCCGAGACTACGAACCACTGCGTCGCCTGGGTCTCGTAGCCGCCCTCCTCGTCGGCGGACGCGGTCGCGGCTCCGCTGGCCTGGGCCAGCATGATGTAGATGCCGGGCTCCAGCTTGCCTACCGCCTGGAGCACCGGGAAGGCGGTGACGGCCTCCTGGTTCAGTTCGGCCTTGGCCGTGTCGAGCACGCCTTTCCAGACGCGCTGGCCCTTCTGGTCGGCGATGGTCCGCGCCGTGGCGCCGGTGAGCTGGGACAGGAAGTCCTCGGCCCGCAGGGACGGCAGGAGGCCGCGGTCGCCGACGCGCAGCACCTCCACGTCGATCCGGGCCGCGTTCACCGAGACCAGGGGCACGCCGGCCTGCCCGGTGCGGGGCAGGACGTAGTTGCGCCCCGTGAAGCGGACCTGGGGCGAGCGGTCCCGGACATAGACCTCGTAATCGGCTGCTTTGAGCAGGGTCTCCCCAGCGCTGGAGGGCAGGCCGGAGCGGACCACGAAGGCGTAGCGCTCGCCGTGCTTGAGGCCGTCGACACAGACCTGCTGACCGGTGGCGGTGACGGCGGCGTTGGCCGCGCCCGAGACCGCGATGTAGGGCGTGAAGTCGGTCTTGGCGGCGACGCCCTCGGAGAACTGGAAGCAGATGCGCGGTGCCGCCGCGTCCGAATCGACGGTGTAGTTGAGGATGCGGAAGCCGTGCTCGGCCCGCAGGGCTTCGTAAGTCTCGCGCACCTCCGCATCGTCGGCAAGCGCCAGGCTGGCGCGGTAGGCCCCCAGCGACGGGCGCCACTCCGCCTCGTCCGCGTAGACCTCGCCCAGGACGGCGAGGGCCCCGGCCTCGGCCGCCGCCGTCGCGGCCCGCAGGTAGCCCTGATAGGCCGCGGCCCGAGCGTTGCGGCGCAGGCGCAGGCGGCTCGCATAGTCGCCGGTCTGGTCGTCGTTGCCGACGGTGCTCGCCGCGCGCGCATAGGCGAGCCAGTTCGCCGGCTCGTCGGGCTCCCCCGCCACGGCGAGGCCGAGGGGCTTGAGGGCGTCCGCCGGCTTCTCGGCCTCGACCAGGGCCTCGCCCTCGGCCCGGGCCTTCGCGGCGGCCTTCGCATCGGGCCTCACCGTGCCCGCCTCGCCCTTCAGGGTGGCCTCGAGCCGGACGCCGTCGCTGGCGAGGTCCTCGCGCACGAAGCTCTTCGCGGCGGAGGGCCGGGGCATGGCCTTGGCCGCGGCCCGGGGGGCCTGAACCGGGGCCTGGGCCTGGACCGTGGCGGGAAGCGCCAGCAGGCCGGCGATCGCCAGGGCCTGCAGGCGACCGGCGACGCCGACCGCCGATCGGGGCGAGCGCCCGTGTCCGGTTGATCCCGACATGCTTCCAACCCGTCGTCCGGGCGCCGGTGCGGGGCGCCGGGCGGGACCGTAGCACTTCGCGCATCGGCCGCAACGGCCTGGAATTCGGTGGCGGGCTCTGCCACACCGGATCGGTTCTCGCGGAGGAGACGCGCCTCGGCCATGACGCGACGGGATCGGATCATCCGGGGCGTGACCGGATTGCTGCTCGGGACGATGGTGGGCACGGCTGCCGCCCAGACGCCCCTTGCACCACCACCCTCCGCCCCGCCGCCCGCGCGGGCCAAGCCGGCCGCCCCCGATCCGGCCTTCGAGGCGGCGCGGGCCGCCTTCGAGGCCCTGCCCGAGGCCGAGCGCAAGGGCCTGCAGGACGCCCTGGTCTGGACCGGCGACTACAACAGCGTGGTCAACGGCACCTTCGGGCGGCGCAGCTACGAAGCGCTCCAGGCCTATGCCAAGCGCAGCGGCGGGACGGGACTGCCCGACGCGGCCGGCCGGGCCGCCCTGCTGAAGGAGGGCGCCGCGGCGCGGGCGGCCGCGCGCTTCGCGGTCAAGCCGGACCCGGCCAGCGGCGTGGTGCTCGGCGTGCCCGAGCGCGTGCTGCCGAAGCGCTCGCCGCAGCCCGGCGGCACCCGCTGGCAGAGCGCCGACGGGCGAATCACCCTGGAGACGAAATCCTATCCGGCGGGCGAGACCGGGCTCGAGGCGGTCTTCGCGCGCATCACCGCGCCGAGCCCCGACCGGCGGGTGACCTACAAGCTCCTGCGCCCCGACTTCCTGGTGGTGACCGCCGAGACCGGGACCGGCAAGTCCTATATCCGCTACGCCGCCGGCGAGGCCGGCCTGCGCGGGCTCACCCTCGGCTACGACAAGGCCCTGGCCGGCGAGGTCGACCGCCTCGCCATCGCCATCGCCAACAGCTTCGTGCCCTTCCCCGATTCGGCCCCGGCC
>NZ_JBYSXL010000049.1:0-34844 GCF_058782155.1 Methylobacterium sp. FW306-05-D | reverse complement strand
GGGCGGGGGCGAAGCCAATGCCCGCTACCGCGGGGCGCAGGGGCTCGACCCGGCCTTCATCAAGAAGCTCGAGCAGCAATTCGGCTTCGACAAGCCGGCGCCCGAACGCTTCGCCAAGATGATCTGGGACTACGTTCGCTTCGATTTCGGCAACAGCTACTTTCGCGATGTCTCGGTGCTGCAGCTGATCCGCGAGCGCCTGCCGGTGTCGATCTCGCTGGGCCTCTGGATGACCCTGATCTCCTACGCGATCTCGATTCCGCTGGGCATCCGCAAGGCGGTGCACGACGGTTCGCGCTTCGACCTCTGGACCTCGACCGTGGTCATCATCGGCTACGCGATCCCGAGCTTCCTGTTCGGCATCGCGCTGATCATCCTGTTCGCGGGTGGGTCCTTCGTGCAGATCTTCCCGATCCGGGGCCTGACCAGCGAGAACTTCGAGTCCCTGAGCCTTTGGGGCAAGGTGGTCGACTACGCCTGGCACATGACGTTGCCCCTGGCGGCCCTGGTGCTCGGCGCCTTCGCGACCTCGACCCTGCTGACCAAGAACTCGTTCCTCGACGAGATCCGCAAGCAGTACGTGCTCACGGCCCGGATGAAGGGCCTGTCCGAGCGGCGGGTGCTGTACGGGCACGTCTTCCGCAACGCCATGCTCATCGTGATCGCGGGCTTTCCGGCGGCCTTCATCTCGGCCTTCTTCACCGGTTCGCTGCTGATCGAGACGATCTTCTCGCTGGACGGGCTCGGGCTCCTGTCCTTCACCTCGATCGTCGGGCGCGACTACCCCGTGGTCTTCGCGACCCTGTACATCTTCTCCCTGCTCGGGCTGGCGGTGAACCTGCTCTCCGACCTGATCTACACCTGGATCGACCCGCGCATCGACTTCTCGGCGCGGGCGACGTGACCGCCCTCCCCCTCGTCATCCGGCACGAGCACGCGGGCGACGCCGAGGCGATCGAGCGGCTCCACGCCCGCGCCTTCGGGCCCGGGCGCTTCGCCCGCACCGCCTACCGCCTGCGCGAGGGCACGGTGCCGGTGGCCGAACTCTGCTTCACCGCCCTGGTGGCGACCTATCTCGTGGGCTCGGTGCGGGTGGGCCCGGCCGAGGCCGGCGATCCGCTCCTGGTGCTGGGCCCCCTCACCGTCGATCCCAGCTTCGAGGGGCGCGGCATCGGCGGCGCCCTGATGACGGCCTGCCTGGATGCCGCGGCGGCAGGGGGGCACGGCCTCGTCATCCTCATCGGGGATGCGCCCTATTACCGGCGCTTCGGCTTCGCGCCGATCCCGCCCGGGCGCCTCGTTCCGCCCTCCCCCGTCGACCCGGCTCGCTTCCTGTGGCGCGAACTCAGGCCCGGTGCGGCCGCCACGGTCTCGGGGAACGTGACCGCCCTCCGTCGGCGTTGACCCGCCGAGGGCGCCGACCGGGCGCCGGCAGGGACCACACCCCGATGGATGATTCGGCGATCCGGCACGACACGATCACGGCCAACGGCGTCGCGCTCCACGTGGCCCGCCTCGGGCGCGGGCGCCCCCTGGTGCTGCTGCACGGCTGGCCGGAATTCTGGCTGACCTGGGAGCCGGTGATGCGGCGCCTCGCGGATCGTTTCGAACTGATCGCGCCGGATCTGCGCGGCTTCGGCGCCAGCGAGAAGCCCGATCTCCAGCCCTCCGACAAGGCTGGTGCCGAGGTGCACGCCGCCGACATCGTCGCCCTGCTCGATGCCCTCGGCATCGCCCGGGCGGGCATCGTCGGCCACGATGTCGGAGCCTACGTGGTCCAGGCCCTCGGCCGGACGGCGCCGGAACGGCTGACCGGTTTGTTCACCTTCGATTGTCCCTATCCGGGCATCGGGCCGCGCCTCGCCGCGCCCGAGATGCTCGCCGAGATCTGGTACCAGTCCTACCACGTGAAGCCGTTCGCGGCGGCCCAGGTCGGGGCCTCGCGCGAGGGCTGCCGGCTCTATATCGGCCACTTCCTGCGCCACTGGGCCGGCGGCAACCCGGCCGCCTTCGACGACGTGCTGGAGGCCTTCGTCGACAACTTCCTGGCCCCGGGCAACCTGCAGGGCGGCTTCAACTGGTACGTCAGCGCGCAGGCCGGGCGCCTGGCCATGATCCGCGGCGAGGCCCCACGCCTCCCGCCGATCCCGGTGCCAACCTGCATCCGCTGGGGCGTTTGCGACCCGCTGTTCCCGTTCGCCTGGACCGACCGCCTCGGCGAGACCTTTTCGGACCTGGACCTCGCGCCCCTGGAGGGGGTTGGGCACTTCCCCCACCGGGAGGACCCGGACCGGGCCGCGGCCGAGATCGCGCGGTTCTTCGCACGGTTGCCCGGGTAGATTCTCAGGCCACCCGGCCGCGGCGTCCTTCCACGAGCCACATCGCCAGCACGGCCGCCGCCAGGGCGGCCAGCGCCCATAGGCCCAGCGCCAGGGGATAGACCTCGACGCCGCGGATGTTGGCGCTGTCGCTCGGGCGGAAGCCGATCCAGTCGGCGCCGCCGAGGCGGCCGCTGCGGACCGATTGCAGACGCGGCACGGTGATGCCGCCACCGGCCTCCGCGACCCGGCGGATCGAACCACCGGTGCCCTCGGCCAGGGCCTTCAGGCGCTCGGTGTCGCTGAAGACGTCGGCGAGCTCGCGCGGGTTCGGCGGGCCGACGCTGACGAAGGCGACGAGAGAGCCGGAGCGCAGGGTGTGCAGGCCGAGTTCGGCGGCCTCGAAGGTCGTCGCGAACAGGCCCGGCTCGCCCTGCGTCAGGGTCAGGGTGCGCTGGCTTCCGGTCGGGCCCGTGACGGTGACGGGCTCCACCGTATCGGCCATGGTCTGGCGCTCCACGCGGACCTCGCGGCCATGCCCGGTGGTCTGGGCCCGAAGGGCCTCCTCCTCCAGGGCCGGCTCCTTCATCAGCCAGTGCCCGAGCCGGCGCAGCAGGTCGAGATAGGGCCCGCCCTCCTGGTAGCCACGGGCCCAGAGCCAGGCGTGATCCGACAGGAGCAGCGCCACCCGCCCTTTCTCCTCGCGCGACAGGGCGAGCAACGGCAGGGCGTTCGGCCCCTGCAGGATCGGCTGGATGCCGGGCTTCACCTGGGCGGAGACGATGCGCAGCCAGTCGCCCCAGGCCGGCGGCGTGGCCTCGGACCCGGGCAGCGCCCGAGTGACGGGGTGGCGGTTGCCGACGCCCGTGAGGGCCGCCTTGTAGGGCTGCTCCACCACCCGCCCGTTGGGCTCGCCCGGCAGGATCGCGGCGAGGCGCGTGCGCGACAGGCTGGACGCCGAGGCGAATTCGGGGCCGGCCGCGATCAGCAGCGCGCCGCCCTCGCGGACGTAGCGGACGATGTTGTCGAAATAGGCCGAGGGCAGCACGCTCTGGTTGGCGTAGCGGTCGAAGATGATCAGGTCGAAATCCTTGATCTTCTGGACGAACAGCTCGCGCGTCGGGAAGGCGATCAGGGAAAGTTCGGAGATCGGCGTGCCGTCCTGCTTCTCCGGCGGGCGCAGGATGGTGAAGTGGACGAGGTCGACGTTGGCGTCGGACTTCAGCAGGTTGCGCCAGGTGCGCTCGCCCTGGTGCGGCTCGCCCGAGACCAGGAGCACGCGCAGCTTCTCGCGGATGCCCTCAATGGGCAGGACGGCGCGGTTGTTGATGGTGGTGAGTTCGCCCGGCAGGGGTTCCACCTCGATCTCGACCACGTTCGGGCCGCCATGCTCGATCCGCATGGTCAGGGAGAAGGGCTGACCGGTGGGGAAGGTCCGCCGCCCGACCTCCTCGCCGTCGCGGCGCACGGTGACGGTGGCGCTGCCGGTGCCGCCGCGCTCCATCACCTCGGCCCGGATGGTGAGGTCGCGCCCGACGATGCCGAAGCGTGGCGCCTCGATGAGCTTGATCTGGCGGTCGCGCTCGTCCGGGTGGCCGGTGACGAGGACGTGGAGCGGCCCCTTCAGGCCCAGGGCCGCCACCGAGGCCGGGATGTCGTGCACCACGCCGTCCGTCAGCATGACCACGCCCGCCAGCCGCTCGGCCGGCACGTCGGCCAGCGCTTGCGACAGGGCGGTGAACAGCCGCGTGCCCTCGTCGCCCTCCTTGGCGTCGGGCACGTCGATGAAGCGCGGCTCGATGTTGGTCAGCGCGCCGAAACGGCGCTGCAGTTCGGCGCGCACCGCATCGGTCATGGCCGGCCGGTCGCCCAGCGCCTGCGAGCCCGAGCGGTCGACCACGATGGCGGCGATGTCCTTCACCGGCTCGCGGTCCTCGCGCACCAGGGACGGGTTGCCGATCGCCAGGAGTACGAGGGCCAGGGCGAGGGCCCGCAGGATCGCGGTTGAGCCCCGCGCCCGGAAGGCCAGCACGGCGAAGACCGCGACGATCACGCCGAAGGCGATCAGCACCGGCCAGGGCACCAGGGGGGTGAAGCTGAGGCTCAGCATGGGCGGATGGCCTCCCGAGCCAACATCATATCGCTGCCCGTTCGAGGGTGCGGGCGACCCACTTGTTCAGACTGATCCCGGCCCGCTTGGCAGCCGAGACCACGGCGCGATGCAGGACCGGCTCGACACGAACGACGAACTGGCCCGAATAGGGCTTCTCGGGTTCCTCGCCACGCTCGGCGCAGAAGGCCAGGTAGTCGTCGACGCTGTCGGAAAACGCCTGCTTCAGCTCGTCGACCGATCGCCCCTGGAAGGTCACGACGTCGCGCATGTCGATGATTTCACCGTGAAAGAGTTCGGCGTCCTCGTCGTATTCGACGATGGCTTCGTACCCCTTGCAATGCATGGTCGTCATGGCGTCGCCTCGGCCTCGGTCAGAAAGCGCCTTATGGACTTCACCGCACCCTTGTCCGTCTCCTTCTGCGGATGCGGCCGGTGAAACACCGCGCGGACACCGTTCAGCGCGATCCGGACGCGCGAGCCGCGCCCTTCCTCGATCTCGGCGCCCAACGCCTTCAGCATCGCCTCGATGTCGCTCCAGGCGATACTCGCACGGACAGGGTCGGCGAAGATCGCCTCAAGCGTCGAGCGGTGCCGTCCGCTCGCCTTCATCTAGTATCACTTTTTAGTATCGCAAGCCCATCGTTCGGAATTGGCCTCATCGGACAGAAGCAGGCTCCGCCCATCACTGGCCCAGCCGCTCCAACAGCGCCGGGACGTGGACCTGGTCGGCCTTGTAGTTGCCGGTGAGGGTATAGATCACGAAGTTGATGCCGCCGCGGAAGGCCATTTCGCGCTGGCGCTGGTCGCCGCCGACGATGGGGTAGAGCGGCTCGCCGCGCTTGCCCACCGCCCAGGCGGCGGCGAGATCGTTGCTGGTGATGACGATGGGCGAGACGCCGTCGCCCGCCCGGGCCGGGCGGCGCTCGGCGCCCTCGCCCGCCGGCGGCAGGGTCTCGACCCAGGTCTGGCCGGTGGCATAGCGGCCGGGAAAGGTGTCGACGAGGTAGAAGGCCTTGGTCAGCACGTGGTCGGGCGGCACCGGCTCCAGTTCGGGCACCTCCAGGGTCGCCAGCATCTTGCGCAGATAGGCGCCCTCCGGCGTCGGCGGGGCGCCCGGCCGCGCGGTCAGCGCGTCGCGGGTGTCGAAGATCACGGTGCCGCCGTTGCGCATGAAGGCATCGATGCGCCGGATCGCGGTCTCGCTCGGCTGCGGCCGCCCGGCGACGATGGGCCAGTAGATCAGCGGGTAGAAGGCGAGTTCGTCCTTGGCGGGGTCGATGCCGATCGGATCGCCGGGTTCCAGGGCGGTGCGGCTCGCCAGCATCTGGGTCAGGCCGGAGAGGCCGGCCCGACTCGCGGTGTCCGCCGCCTCGTCGCCGGTGACCACGTAGGCGAGCCGGGTCGCCAACGCCGAATCGAAGGCGCCCGCGCGGACCGGGGCGGCCTGCTGGGCCCGCGCCGGTTGCGGCACGCCCACCGGAGCGCCGAAGGCGAGGCCGGCCAGGAGGATCGCGGCGGGGCGCGAGACGAAGCCCCGTCCGCGCCGGAGGAAGCCGCCGAGCCAGAGGCCCGCGAGGGTATCGAGGATGAGGAGCATCAGGGCCAGGGTGAAGAGGGTGGCGCGCAGGTCGAGCGTTTCAGCGCCCGCGAGCGAGCCGAGGCGGGCACCGGACAGGGGCGCGAAGTCGAAGGGTTTCAGCCGGTCCGTTCCCCCGAGGGCGTTGACCGCGATCCCCCCGTCGGCCGGGCCGTAGAAGCCCGGCGGATGCTCCAGGGTCGCGCGGTCGGCGGAGTCGGCGGAGACCGCGGTGGCGCCGGCCGGAGGCGCACCCAGGGCGCCGAACCCATCGAGGGTGAGGCGCGGCGCGAGCACGGCCGTCGCCCGCGCCCCGGCATCGCCCACGGGCAGCGCCTTGGCGCCGGCGAGGTTCACGACCCGGCGGAGCATGTCGATGAACAGGCCGGACAGGGGCAGGTTCGACCAGGTGGTGTCGGCGGTGACGTGGAAGAGCACGACGAGGCCCTGGCCGCGCTTCTGCGCCGTCACGATGGGGGTGCCGTCCTGCAGCGACGCCCAGGTCCGGCCCGGCAGGTCGCCGTCCGGCTCGGCCAGGATCTGCCGGCGCACGCCGATATCGGTCGGCGGGGTCAGGCCGGCGAAGGGGCTCTCGGGCGCGAAGGGGGCCAGCGTCTTGGGGCTGTCCCAGGACAGCGTGCCCCCCAGGGTACGGCCGCCGCGGCGCAGGCGCACCGGAACGAGCGGATCGTTGCCGGCGGCGAGGCGTGGCCCGGCGAAGCGCAGCAGGAGACCGCCCTCGTCGACGAACTGCTCGACGCGGGCGAGCGTCGGTCCGTCGAGGGCGCCGACATCGGCCAGGACGAGGACCGAGACCTGGTTGTCGAGAAGCTGCCCGATGGATTCCGCGATGCCCTTGGCACCCCGGGGCTCCTGCACGTCGGCATAGGGGCCGAGCGCACGCGACAGGTAATAGGTCGGCGCCAGCAGCGGCTGGGCCTGGTCGCTGGTGCCGCCGAAGACGAGGCCGACGCGGCGGCGCTTGCCGCGTTCGTCCACCAGGGTCACGGCGCCGGGCGAGCGCTCGCCCGCGACCTCGATGCGGCTGATGCTGTTGCGCAACTCCACCGGCAGGTCGAAGCCGACCTCGGTCTCGGTGGCGTCCGGCGCGAAGGTGAAGGCGTGCTCGGCCAGGGGCAGGCCCTTCTGGTCGACCGCGCGCACGAGGCCGGTGTCGCGCCCGTTGGCGGCGGCCCGCAGGACGTGCGCGGTGAGCTGGCCGCCGGCTTCCGCGGCCGAGAGCGCAAGGGCCGGGGGTCGGTCGGCCTTCAGGATGGTGAGCGCGGCCCCGGTCCGGCCGACGAGGTCCGCGACGCTCTTGCCGAACGTGTCCTCGCCCGGGCCGGCGACGCCGTCGCTGATCCAGAGAATCGCCGTGCTCGGGCTGCGCTCGAGGAAAGCGGCGAGCGACGGCAGGTGCGCGGCGCGGTCCGCGAGGTGCGGACGCGGCGCGATGGCGCGCAGGCGCTCCAGGGCCGCGGCCGGCACCTTGGCCTCGAGGGCGGCCACCGGCTCGGCCAGGGCGGTCACCGCCACGGGCCGGCCGTCCCGTGCCGCGCTCTCGACCGCGTCGGTGGCGACCCGCAGGCGATCGCGCCAATCGTGGGCGGCGGAAAACCCGTTGTCGAGGACGACGAGGAGCGGCGTGCGCCCGGTGACGGCGGCCGTGCCGGACGGATTCCAGACCGGGCCGGACACCGCCAGGATCAGGCAGGCGGCGGCGAGGATGCGCAGGATCAGCAGCCAGGGTGGGGTCCGGGCCGGCGTCTCGCGCTTGCCGAGAAGGTCGGCCATGATCCGCAGCGGCGGAAAGTCGATGCGGCGCGGCCGCGGCGGGGTCACCCGAAGCAGGAACCACAGGGCCGGCAGGGCGACGAGCGCGGCGAGCGCCAGGGGCGCGGCGAAGGTGAGGGGCAATCCGAGCATGCGGCGATCCTCAGCCGGTCCCGCGCGCCGCCGCGACGAGGGTCAGGAGGCGCAGGGCCGCCTCGCTCGCCGGACGGTCGGTGCGATGGATAGTCAGGGTCCAGCCCTGGGTCCGGGCGATCTCCGCGAGGCGATCGCGATGGGCGGCGATCCGCACCCGGTAGGCTTCGCCCCAGGCGCCCGCATCACCGACATTGAGGCTGAGCTTCGATTCGAGGTCGTGCAGCACCGCCTGCCCCGAGAACGGAAAGGTCTCCTCGACGGGATCGGCGATCATCACGAGGTGCCCCCGTGTGCCCCGGCCGGCGAGCCGGTCCACCGATGCCTTCACGGCCTCGGGCGGCGACAGGAAATCGCTGATCAGGACGGCATCGTCGAACCGGCCCGGCGTGGCGGGCGGCGGGGCGTCGTCGTCCTGTCCCTGGCCGTCGGCGACGAGGGCCTGGGCCATGGTCTCGACGATGCGCCGGGAGGCGGTGGCGCGGGTGAGGCCGAGCAGGCCGGTGCGCTCGCCGCCCTCCACCAGGGCGTCGGCCAAGGCGAAGCCGAGCACCAGGGCGCGCTCCACCTTGGGCGCCTGCGCCAAGTGCGAGGCAAAGCCCATGGAGGCGGAGCGGTCGATCCAGAACCAGATGTTGTGGGTGGCCTCCCACTCGCGCTCGCGGACATAGAGCCGGTCGTCCCGGGCGGAACGGCGCCAGTCGATGCGCGCGGCGGCCTCTCCGGCGACGAAGGGCCGGAACTGCCAGAAGCTCTCGCCCGGACCGGCCCGGCGGCGCCCGTGGATGCCATGGGCCAGCGTCGAGGACACCCGCCGGGATTCGAGGATCAGCCGCGGCATCCGTTCAGCCAGGGCGAGGGCACTCTCGGTCTCGCGGCGTCCGGGATTGCGGGCGCTCCGGTCGAGGACCTGGGTGGCGCCGCCGCCGGGCCGGGGGATCGCCATCCCCTAGAGCTTGCCGGCGAGCTGGGCGATGAGGCCCGGGATGGTCTCGCCGTCCGCGCGCGCCGCGAAGCTCAGTGCCATGCGGTGCTTGAGCACCGGCTCGGCCAGGGCCTTCACATCGGCGATGGAGGGTGCGACGCGCCCCTCGATCAGGGCGCGGGCGCGCACCGCCAGGGTGAGCGCCTGGCTGGCGCGGGGGCCCGGCCCCCAGAGGAGCTTGCCCTTGAGCGCCGGATCGCCGCCCTCGGGGCGCGCAGCGCGCACGAGGTCGAGAATGGCATCGACCACCGCGTCCCCGACGGGCAGGCGGCGCACGAGGCGCTGGGCCGTGAGCAGCGCCTCGGTGGACATCACGGCCTGCGGCTTGTGCTCGTCGATGCCGGTGGTCTCGATCAGGATGCGGCGCTCGGCGGCTCGATCGGGATAGCCGACGTCGATCTCCAGGAGGAAGCGGTCGAGCTGGGCCTCGGGCAGCGGATAGGTGCCCTCCTGCTCGATCGGGTTCTGGGTCGCCAGCACGTGGAAGGGGCGCGGCAGGTCGTGCCGCTCGCCCGCCACCGAGACGAAGTGCTCCTGCATCGCCTGCAGCAGGGCCGATTGCGTGCGCGGGCTCGCGCGATTGATCTCGTCGGCCATCAGGAGCTGGGTGAAGACCGGGCCCTTCACGAAGCGGAACGAGCGGTGGCGGTCGGCATCCTCGTCGAGGATCTCTGTGCCCAGGATGTCCGACGGCATCAGGTCCGGCGTGAACTGCACCCGGCGGGCATCGAGGCCGAGGACGGTGCCGAGGGTCTCGACGAGCTTGGTCTTGGCGAGGCCCGGCAGGCCGACGAGAAGTCCGTGGCCGCCGGCCAGGATCGTCACCAGCGCGAGATCGACCACCTGCTCCTGGCCGAAGATGACCTTGTGGATCGCCTCGCGGGCCTGACCCACCGAACCGAGACAGGCTTCCGCCGTGGCGACGATGCCGTCATCGAGGGTAGTGGCCGGCTGGGAGCCCTGAATCATGCGTGTCGGTCCTGGCTTCTTCCGCGTCGGCCGTGGAGGGCCGTGCGCGGCGGGAATGCGCCATCGAGGGGCGGGCCTGGCGTCGGCCGTCTACCCGGGAGTGTGGCGCCCTTTGCGGCACGCTGGCAAGGTCGGCGCGACGACGCAGGGTTCGGACCTGCCCGCAGGCACGCGGATAGAGGGGGAGAGGACGTCGCGCCGCCGTTCCCCCATCGCCCAGATGCGCTATCTTGTGACGACATGACCGACACGATTCCGCCCGTCGCCGATCCGACGATCGACCGCCTCAGCGCCGCCCTCGGCGATGCGGCCCGCCGCGGGCCGCCGCCGGTGGAGCGCTGGAACCCGCCCTTCTGCGGGGCGATCGACATGCGGATCGCCGCCGACGGCACCTGGCACCACGACGGCGCGCCGATCCGCCGCCCGGCCCTGGTCAAGCTGTTCGCCTCGATCCTCCGGCGCGAGCCCGACGGTGGCTACGTTCTCGTCACCCCCGTGGAGAGCGTCGGCATCAGGGTGGAGGATGCGCCCTTCGTGGCCGTGGAGATGGCGGTCGAAGGCGACGGTCCGGGCCGGCGGATCGCCTTCCGCACCAGCGTGGACGACCTCGTCGCGGTCGATGCCGACCACGCCCTGCGCTTCGAGCAGGATGCGGGGGGCGGCCTGCGTCCCTACGTCCACGTCCGCCGCGACCTCTGGGCCCTGCTGACCCGGGCGCTGACCTACGATCTCCTCGCCCTGGTGGAGGAGCAGGACGGCTGGCTCGGCGTCATGGCCGGCGGCACCTTCCATCGCATCGCGCCCGCCGAGAGCGCATGAGGCAGGCCGATGCGCTGGCGGACGTCGTCGCCCGGGCCGCCGCGTACCTGTCCGCGGAGCCGCCGGGCGACGGCGTCCCGACGGCCAACCCGCGGGGCGACCACGATTTCGACGGGGCCGAGACGGCGGTGGTGCCGGAGCGTCCGCACCGGCGTGCGGCGGTGCTCGTGCCGGTGCTGCCGCGGGCCGACGGCCCTCGCGTGCTGTTCACCGTCCGGGCCGCGCATCTGCGCGACCATTCGGGGCAGATCGCGTTCCCGGGTGGCAAGATCGACCCGGACGACCCGAGCCCGGCCGAGGCCGCCCTGCGCGAGGCCCGCGAGGAAGTCGGACTCCCGGCCGAGGCGATCCGCGTCCTCGGCTACCTCGACCCCTATCTCTCGGCCACCGGCTTCCTGGTCCTGCCCGTCCTCGGCCTCGTCGATCCCGATGCCGGTCTGACCCTCAACCCGGACGAGGTCGCCGCGACCTTCGAGGTGCCCCTGAGCCACCTCCTCGACCCGGACCAGCGCCGTATCGAGAGCGCGGTCTGGCGCGGCCGGCAACGGCGCTACTACGCCATCACCTACGGCGAGTTCCGAATCTGGGGCGTCACGGCAGGGATCGTCAACAATTTGCAGGAGCGCCTCTACCCGTGACGCCGCGCCCGTCCCCCCGCCGCCCGAGCCAGACATGATCCGCCGCGTCCTCGAAGAACTCCTAATCTTCCTCTCCCCGTTCCTGCTCTTCGCGGTCTACCTCGCGATCCGCGGGCACCGGCCCGACCAGCGCGTGCACTGGGACGGGCAGGCCTTCCGCCTGACCCTCGCGGGCCTCGCCCTGGTCATCCTGTCCCTGGTGGCGACGGGACTCTTCAGCGAACGCCATCGCGGCGGCTACGTGCCGCCCCACCTGGAGAACGGGCAGGTCGTGCCCGGGCGATTCCAGTGAGCGGGCACGACCTCGACGCGGCGGGCCTCGCCCGTCTCCTCGAGAGGCCTGGGGTCCGACGGGTGCTCGCCGCCCTGGAATCCGAGGGCGAGGCGACCCGCCTCGTGGGCGGCTGCGTACGCGACGCCCTGCTCGGACGTGCCGGCGACGACATCGACCTGACCACGACCCTGCTGCCCGACGCGGTGATCGCCCGGGCCGAGGCAGCCGGCCTGCGCGCCGTCCCGACGGGAATCGAGCACGGCACCGTCACGCTGCTCGCGGGGAAGGCCACCTTCGAGGTCACGACCCTGCGGGAGGATGTGGAGACCGACGGCCGCCATGCCGTCGTGCGGTTCGGCCGCGACTTCGCCCTCGATGCGCAGCGCCGGGACTTCACCATCAACGCGCTCTCGCTCACCCCGGATGGCACGCTTCACGACACCACCGGCGGAATCGAGGACCTGAAGGCCGGCCGGGTGCGCTTCATCGGCGAGGCCCGGCCGCGCATTCGCGAGGACGCCCTGCGCATCCTGCGGTTCTTCCGGTTTCACGCCCGCTACGGAGCCGGGCCTCCCGACCCGGAGGGCCTGTCGGCCTGCATCGCCGCGCGAGACGCCCTGGACAGCCTCTCGCGCGAGCGCATCCGAGCGGAATTCGTCAAGCTGCTGGCGGCCCCGGGCGCGCCCGCTGCCGTCGAGACCCTGAGCGAGACCGGGCTGCTGATGCGGTTGATCGGCGGCCTCGGCGATCTCGGCCGCTTCATCCGCGTCGTCACCCCGGGCACCGGAACGTCGGCGATCGAGCGCTTGGCCGCGCTGGCGGTGTGGTCCGACGTCGATGCCGGGCGTCTGGAGGCCGGCCTGCGGCTCTCGAAAGCCGAATACGCGGCGCTGGCGGCCTATGGGCGGGCTCTCGGAGCCCTGCACGGACGCGGCGCGATCGACGCCACCGAGATGCGCCGGCTGGCGGCAAGCCACGATCGGGCCGCCCTGGGACTGGCATACGGGGCGACACGGGGAGAACCGAATCCGGTCGTCACACCGGAGGCCGGGGCCTATCTCGACGATCTCGTGAGCGGCCGTGTGACGGCGCCGAAGTTTCCCCTCGCGGGAGCCGACCTGGTGGCGCAGGGCGTTCGACCCGGCCCCGAGATCGGCCGCCGGCTCGCCCGAGCGCGAGCCCTGTGGCTGGATCTCGGCTGCCCGGAAGGTTCGGCCGCACGCGAGACCCTGCTCGAGCGCGCGACCGCTCCGGGTCCCGACGTCGACCGGCTCAGAAGTTGAGCGCGACCTTCGCGTCGCGGAGCTGGACGATCTGGCCGGTGAGCTCGTCCTTCTTGGCGAAGTCCTCGGTGGCGTCGCGCAGCATCTCGATGGCCTCGATGTCGCGGTCGAGGGATTCCGGCGAGATCTCCTCGAAGGGGTTCGCACGCTCGGCGATTACGGTCACGGAGGTCGGACCGATATCGGCGAATCCGCCGCGGACCAGGACGCGCTTGCCGGTATGGCCGGCCTCGTT
Source organism: Methylobacterium sp. FW306-05-D (assembly GCF_058782155.1). Taxonomy (NCBI): domain Bacteria; kingdom Pseudomonadati; phylum Pseudomonadota; class Alphaproteobacteria; order Hyphomicrobiales; family Methylobacteriaceae; genus Methylobacterium; species Methylobacterium sp. FW306-05-D. Next base: position 21,708 of record NZ_JBYSXL010000049.1, on the reverse strand, counting down.
GATCACGATGACGCCGACCTTGAGGGCCGTGAGCACGGGGGCGTGGCCGGGGAGAACGGTCATCTCGCCCTCGATGCCGGGCAGCTGCACGGCCTCGATCTGACCGGAATACAGCGTCCGCTCGGGGCCGACGAAATCGAACTGGAAGGTGTCCATGAGGTCGAGGATCCCGGCTCGGGGTGTCTGTACGGGGTGACGGCGCGCCGGACCCGGAAGGCGCGCGCCGTCGTGTTCGTCGTCAGGCCCGGCGGCGATCGGCGACGAAGCCGATCCCGAGGCCCAGCACCGCGCCGATGACGGCGAAAATGCCGATATGCTGCATCTGGCCCGTGGTCAGGGAGCCGCCGCGGGTTCCCGCTGGCGAATCCCCCTGAACCTCGAGGCTGAACGAGCCGATCTTGATCTCGGCGGCCTCGGGCCGGGTGAGATACCCGGCGAGACCGCCGACCACGAGACCGACGAGGAGGAGGATGATCTTCGCGTTCAAGGCCTCAGGCCGCCGCGGCGATCTTCTTCGCCTTCTCCTTGGCGTCCTCGATCGTGCCGACCATGTAGAACGCCGCCTCCGGCAGGTCGTCGTACTCGCCGTTCACGAGGCCCTTGAAGCCCTTGATCGTGTCGGCCAGCGGGACCTGGATGCCCGGCGAGCCGGTGAAGATCTCGGCCACCGAGAAGGGCTGCGAGAAGAAGCGCTCGATCTTGCGGGCGCGGGCGACGGTGAGCTTGTCCTCTTCCGAGAGCTCGTCCATGCCCAGGATCGCGATGATGTCCTGCAGGGCCTTGTAGCGCTGCAGCGTCTGCTGGACCTTACGGGCGACCTCGTAGTGCTCCTCGCCGAGGACGGCGGGGTTGAGCATGCGCGAGGTGGAGTCCAGCGGATCCACGGCCGGGTAGATGCCCTTCTCGGCGATCGAGCGCGACAGCACGGTCGTGGCGTCGAGGTGGGCGAACGAGGCGGCGGGCGCCGGGTCGGTCAGATCGTCGGCCGGCACGTAGATGGCCTGCACCGAGGTGATCGAGCCCTTGGTGGTGGTGGTGATGCGCTCCTGCAGGGCGCCCATGTCGGTGGCCAGCGTCGGCTGGTAGCCCACCGCGGACGGAATGCGGCCGAGAAGCGCCGACACTTCCGAGCCGGCCTGGGTGAAGCGGAAGATGTTGTCCACGAAGAACAGCACGTCCTGGCCCTGGTCGCGGAAATCCTCGGCGATGGTCAGGCCGGTCAGCGCGACGCGCGAGCGGGCGCCGGGGGACTCGTTCATCTGGCCGTAGACCAGGGCGCACTTCGAACCCTCGGCGGAGCCGTTGTGCTCCTTGGGGTCCATGTTCACCTTGGACTCGATCATCTCGTGGTAGAGATCGTTGCCCTCGCGGGTGCGCTCGCCGACGCCGGCGAACACCGAGTAGCCGGAGTGCACCTTGGCGATGTTGTTGATGAGCTCCATAATCAGCACGGTCTTGCCGACGCCGGCGCCGCCGAACAGGCCGATCTTGCCGCCCTTGGCGTAGGGGGCGAGGAGGTCGACCACCTTGATGCCGGTGACGAGGATCTGCGACTCGGTGGACTGCTCGGAATAGGCGGGCGCCGGCTGGTGGATGGCGCGCAGGGTGTCCGACTGGATCGGGCCGGCCTCGTCGATCGGCTCGCCGATGACGTTCATGATGCGGCCGAGGGTGTTGAAGCCGACCGGGACCTTGATGGCCTCGCCGGTATCGGTGACCTCCTGGCCGCGGACCAGGCCTTCCGAGGTGTCCATGGCGATGCAGCGCACGGTACTCTCGCCGAGCTGCATGGCGACTTCGAGAACGAGGCGGCTGCCGTTGTTCTTGGTCTCCAGGGCGTTCAGGATCTCGGGCAGGTGGCCGTCGAAGTGTACGTCGACCACGGGGCCGATGACCTGGGTGATCTTGCCGACCTTGTTCGAGCCGGCGCCGGGGAGAGCGGTGTTCGCCATGTTACGGGTCCTTTGGATACGTTGCGGTCAGGGCGTCGGGTGCGCTCAGAGCGCTTCGGCGCCCGAGATGATCTCGATGAGTTCCTTGGTGATCATGGCCTGACGCGTCCGGTTGTAGATCTGCGTCTGCTTCTTGATCATCTCGCCCGCGTTGCGCGTGGCGGAGTCCATGGCGCCGGTACGGGCGCCCTGCTCGGAGGCGGCGTTCTCCAGGAGCGCACGGAACACCTGAACGGTGAGGTTGCGCGGGAGCAGCGTGTCGAGGATCGCCTCCTCGCTCGGCTCGAACTGGAGGGCGGCGTCGGGAGCCGTGGCGCCGGTCTCCGGCAGCTCGGCCGGGATGAGCTTCTGCGCCGTCGGGATCTGGGAGATCACGGAGCGGAAGCGCGAGTAGAACAGGGTCGCGACGTCGAACTCACCGGCGTCGAAGCGGGCGATGATGCTGTCGGCGATCTCGGCGGCGAACTCGTAATCGACCGCCTTGTTGCCGCGCAGGTCGCGGTTCTCGATGATCTCGTCGCGGAACTGGCGACGGAGCAGGTCGTAGCCCTTCTTGCCGACGGTGATCATCTTCACCGTCTTGCCCTCGGCCGTCAGCTTACGGGCATGCTCGCGGGCGAGACGGGCGATCGACGAGTTGAAGCCGCCGCACAGGCCGCGATCGGCAGTGCAGACGATGAGGAGGTGGGTCTTCTCGGAGCCCGTTCCGGAGAGGAGCCGGGGACCCTGCACGCCGCCGACGAGATTGGCCGCGAGGTTGCCGAGCACCTGGGACATCTTCTCGGCGTAGGGACGCGCGCTCTCGGCGGCCATCTGGGCGCGCCGCAGCTTGGCGGCGGCGACCATCTGCATCGCCTTGGTGATCTTCTGCGTGCCCTTCACCGAGGTGATGCGGTTCCGCAGATCCTTCAAACTCGCCATGGGGTGACTTCCAGATCCATCCGCTGCCGCTCAAGGCGAGGCGCCCGGACGATCCGGGCGCCTGCTCTCATTGAGGTCCGGCCACCCGCGGGCGGCCGGTCGTGCCGTCGATGCCTTACGCCAGGGACTTGGCGACGCTCTCGACGACGCCCTTCAGCGTCTTGGCGCTGTCGTCGGACAGGTCCTTCGAGTCGCGGATCTTGGTGAGCAGATCGGCGTGCTTGGTGCGCAGGGCCGAGAGAAGGGCGTCCTCGAAGGAACGGACCTTGTTCAGCGGCAGGGTGTCGAGGTAGCCGTTCACGCCGGCATAGATCACCGCGACCTGCTCTTCCATCTTCAGCGGCGAGAACTGCGGCTGCTTCAGGAGCTCGGTCAGGCGCGAACCGCGGTTCAGGAGCTTCTGGGTCGACGCGTCGAGATCGGAGCCGAACTGCGCGAAGGCGGCCATCTCGCGGTACTGCGCGAGCTCGCCCTTGATCTTACCGGCGACCTTCTTCATCGCCTTCGTCTGGGCCGAGGAGCCCACGCGGGAGACCGAGAGGCCGACGTTCACCGCCGGGCGGATGCCCTGGTAGAACAGGTCGGTCTCGAGGAAGATCTGGCCGTCGGTGATCGAGATCACGTTGGTGGGGATGTAGGCCGAGACGTCGTTGGCCTGGGTCTCGATGACCGGCAGCGCGGTCAGCGAGCCGTTGCCGGCGGCGTCGCCCATCTTGGCGGCGCGCTCGAGCAGGCGCGAGTGTAGGTAGAACACGTCGCCCGGGTAGGCCTCGCGGCCCGGCGGGCGGCGCAGCAGCAGCGACATCTGGCGGTAGGCCACGGCCTGCTTGGAGAGATCGTCGTACACGATCACGGCGTGCATACCGTTGTCGCGGAAGTACTCGCCCATGGCGCAGCCGGCGAAGGGCGCGATGAACTGCATCGGCGCGGCGTCCGACGCGGTGGCGGCGATGACGATCGAGTACTCGAGCGCGCCGTTGTCCTCGAGGGACTTCACGAACTGGGCGACGGTGGAGCGCTTCTGACCGATGGCGACGTAGACGCAGTAGAGCTTGGCGTTCTCGTCGGTGCCGGCATGGGCCGGCTTCTGGTTCAGGATCGTGTCGAGGGCGATAGCGGTCTTGCCGGTCTGGCGATCGCCGATGATGAGCTCACGCTGGCCGCGGCCGACGGGGATCAGGGCGTCGATGGCCTTGAGGCCGGTGGCCATCGGCTCGTGCACCGACTTGCGCGGGATGATGCCCGGGGCCTTCACGTCGACGCGGCGACGCTCGGTGGTGGCGATGGGACCCTTGCCGTCAATTGGATTGCCCAGGGCGTCGACGACGCGGCCGAGCAGAGCCTTGCCGACCGGAACGTCCACGATGGCGCCGGTGCGCTTGACGGTCTGGCCTTCCTTGATGTCGCGGTCGGACCCGAAGATCACGATGCCGACGTTGTCCTGCTCGAGGTTGAGGGCCATGCCGCGCACGCCCGACTCGAACTCAACCATCTCGCCGGCCTGAACGCTGTCGAGGCCGTAGGCGCGGGCGATGCCGTCACCCACGGACAGGACCTGACCGACCTCGGTGACTTCGGCTTCCTGGCCGAAGTTCTTGATCTGATCCTTCAGGATCGCGGAGATCTCGGCGGCGCGGATGTCCATCGTCGGGCCTCTTGTCGTTGATTGATTGAATGGGGTTGGGAACGGGGAGCGATCGGGCCTTGAGGGCCCTTACCGGGCTTCCCGCATCGCGAGGCGAATGCCGTTGAGCTTGGTGCGCAGGGAGGCGTCCACCATGCGGCTGCCGATCTTGACCACGAGGCCGCCGATCAGGCTGGGATCGATCCGGAGATCGAGGTCGATCTCCGACTTCGCGACATCGCGCAGGGAGGCCTTGATCTCTTCGATGACGGCGTCCGAGGGACGCTCGGCGACGGTCACCTCGGCCCGGACGATGCCCTTCGACTCGCGCACCAGGGTGCGGAAGCCGCGGATCATGTCGGGAAGCGCGAACAGGCGGCGGTTGGCCGCCGCGAGGCGGATGAAATTGCCGCCGAGGCCGCCGATGCCGGCCTTCTCCAGGAGGGCCACGATGGCGGCCTCCTGCTCTGCGCCCGAGAAGACCGGGCTGCGCACGAAGCGCCGCAGATCCGCGCTGTCCTTGAGCATCGCGTCGAACTGGTCGAGGCTCGCCGCGACGCCATCGATGTCGCGCTCGTCGCGCGCCAGTTCAAACAAGGCCGAGGCGTAGCGCGCCGCTACGCCTGCAACCGGGGAACCCGCCTCGGAACCGTTCTGCGCCACGCGCCGCTCTCTCTTCAATCCTGCCTGAGGGCTCCGGCCGTGTCGCACCGTGTTCGGCGCAGGCTTACGAAACCGTCAGGATTGGGAACGTGCCGGTCTGCGCGGGCCATGAAAAGCCCGCCCTTCCGGCGCGGCGAGGGCCTAGCATGCGTCTCCGGGGGGCGCAAGACGAGGGCACCTGCGCCGGGTCGTTGTGCAACGCGAGATGCCGAACCGGGTTCCGATGCGGGCAAACGGTGGCGAAGGTGAGGCCACCGCCTCAGCAGGCGATCCGGTCGCAGCGGCGCGTGGCGGCGACCATGCGGGCGAGCGCCTTCGGCCCGGGATGACCGAGGAGTCCGGTGTTGCCGAGAACGTAGGAGGGGGTCGCGCTGAGGCCGAGATCGGCGGCCATGCGCATCTGCGCCTTGAGGGCGAGGCGGACCTCCTCGCTGTCGGCGATGCTCTCGATCTCGGCCGCCGGCACGCCGAGCTTCGCCGCGGCCTGGAGGGCCCCGGGCCCGTCGATCTTGCCGGGCTTGGCGAGCAGGGTCCGGTACAGGCTCCAGGCCGCGGCCGAGCCGAGCCGGCGCTGGATCGCCAGGGCGACCTTGGCGGCCTGTGCCGACTGCACCGCCAGGATCGGGTTGTTGATCAGGCCGATTCGCAGCGACGGATCGCTCTCGCTCAGCGAGACCATGTCGGCCGCGGCCTTCCGGCAATACGGACAATTATAGTCGAAGAACTCGTACAGGGTCGTCTCGGCCTCGGCCGGCCCGACATAGGTCACGCCCCGAAGGGCCGGGATCTCGCCGACGATCTCGCCGGGCAGACGCATGTTGGCGACCGGGCGGCCGTCGTCGTTGTCCACCTTGAAGGCCTGGCCGTAGCCTTGAGCGAGGGCGGCCCCGACAGTCCCGAGGCCGGCGCCGAGCCCGGCGGAGGCGAAGAGGAAGCGTCGGCGGTCGAGGCCCGGTAACGCGAAGCTCATGGGGTGGCCCTGGAAGCGTGAAGACGGCAAGCGTCGGAACGGCCCGGCTTCTAGACCCGCCCGGCCCGGACCGCCAGGGTTGCGCCTCAGCGCATCACGCCGGGCCGGTCGCCCACCGCCCAGGCGAGGGCCTGCTCCAGGCGGTCGTTGCCCCAGAACAGCTCGCCGTCGTCGGCGAGGAAGGTCGGCGCCCCGAAGATGCCGCGCGAGCGCGCCTCCTCCCCGTTGACGCGCAGGCGACCCTTGTTGGTCTCGGCCGCCGCCTGCTTCAGGATGATCGTGCCGTCGAGGCCGAGACCGTTGAGGACCGATACCACGGCCGGTGGCTCGGCGATCGACTGGCCGCGGGCGAACTCCGCCTCGTAGACGGCCTTCGAGAACGGCACGAGCCAGTCGTGGTCCATGCCGTAGGTCGCCGCCCGGGTGGCGCTGAGGCTGTTCTGCGGGAAGGGATCGGGACGTGTCAGCGGCGGCAGCCCGAGGCGGGCGGCCTCGCGCTCGACATCGCGCCACATGTGGCGGCCCTTGGCGGCGTAGAGGTTGAACGGCGAGGAATTCCAGCCCTGCGCGGCGAAGATCGGCCCGACGAGGAAGGGGCGCCAGCGGATCTCGACGCCGGCCGCCGCCGCCAGGGCCTCGATCCGCATCGCAGAAAGGTAGGAATAGGTCGATGCGAACTCGTACCAGAATTCGAGGGTCGGCCTGCGCGGCATGCGTCGAATCTCCGGGATCGAGGAAGGCGGCGAGTGTCACCCGCCGCGGGGCCGGCGACAAGGCACTTCACGACCACGGCCACGCTGAGCGAACGCATCCGGCGGCATGGCGGTTGCACGGCCCCGCGCTCCGCTGATAAGCCGCCGCATTCTGACGACGCCGACGCGCACGAAGCCCGAACCGGAAGCGAGCCCATGACCGACGCGAACCCGAAGCCCGTCAACAAGGTCGTGCTCGCCTATTCCGGCGGCCTCGACACCTCGATCATCCTGAAGTGGCTGCAGACCACCTATGGCTGCGAGGTCATCACCTTCACGGCCGATCTCGGCCAGGGCGAGGAGCTGGAGCCAGCGCGCAGAAAAGCCGAACTGCTCGGCATCAAGCCCGAGAACATCTTCATCGAGGACCTGCGCGAGGAATTCGTGCGGGACTACGTGTTCCCGATGTTCCGCGCCAACGCCGTCTACGAGGGCGTCTACCTGCTGGGCACCTCCATCGCCCGGCCGCTGATCGCCAAGAAGCAGATCGAGATCGCCGAGAAGCTCGGGGCCGACGCCGTCTGTCACGGCGCCACCGGCAAGGGCAACGATCAGGTCCGGTTCGAGCTCGGCTACTATGCCCTGAAGCCCGACGTCACGGTCATCGCTCCCTGGCGCGAGTGGGACCTGAAGAGCCGCGAGCAGCTGATCGCCTTCGCCGAGCAGCACCAGATCCCGATCTCGAAGGACAAGCGTGGCGAGAGCCCGTTCTCCGTGGACGCCAACCTCCTGCACGCCTCCTCGGAGGGCAAGGTGCTGGAGGACCCCGCCGACGAGGTGCCGGACTACGTCTACTCGCGCACCCGCTCGCCGGAGGAGGCGCCCGACACGCCGACCGTGATCACCATCGGCTTCGAGAAGGGCGACGCGGTCTCGATCGACGGCGAGCGCCTGTCCCCGGCGAGCCTCCTCGCCAAGCTCAACCAGCTCGGCCACGACAACGGCATCGGCCGCCTCGACCTCGTGGAGAACCGCTTCGTCGGCATGAAGAGCCGCGGCATGTACGAGACGCCCGGCGGCACGATCCTGCTGCCCGCTCACCGCGCCATCGAGTCGATCACGCTCGACCGGGGTGCCGCGCACCTCAAGGATCAGCTGATGCCGCAATACGCGGAGCTGATCTACAACGGCTTCTGGTTCTCGCCCGAGCGCGAGATGCTGCAGGCCCTGATCGACAAGAGCCAGGAGATGGTCACCGGCGAGGTTCGGCTGAAGCTCTACAAGGGTGGCGTCCACGTTATTGGCCGTACCAGCCCGAACTCGCTCTACGACCAGGACCTCGTGACCTTCGAGGAGGGTGCGGTCGCCTACGACCACCGCGACGCGGCCGGCTTCATCAAGCTGAACGCCCTGCGCCTGCGCACCCTGGCCCAGCGCAAGAAGAAGCTCGGCGCCTGAGGGCGAACCGGGCCGGCGAGATCCCCTTCCCCCCCCGGGGGAGTCCGTCTACCCGGCCGGGCTCTCTGAGAATTCCCGCAGGATCCGCGGAACCTCGCCCGAAATCTCCCGGGCGAGAAATCCTACGGGCCCCATCGATCGCGCGAGCCGGGCGCCCGCCTCGCCGTGGAGGTAGACCCCCCAGAGGGCGGCCGTCACCGGATCGGCGCCCCGGGCGAGGATGCCGGTGACGAGACCCGCGAGGGCATCCCCCGAGCCGGAGGTGGCGAGGCCGACGCCGCCGCCGCCGTAGTGCCAGTGCGTGCCGTCGGGAGCGACGACCCAGCTTTCGGCCCCCTTCATGATCACCACGGCCCGCAGCATCTCGGCGGCACGCAGCCCCGCCTTCAGCGGCTCGGCCTCGACCGCCTCGCGCTCCCAGTCGAGGAGCTGCGCCATCTCGCCGGCATGCGGCGTCAGCACCGGAGGCGACTCGAGGGTACGGACGGTCTCCGCGTGGGCAGCGAGACCGCAGATCGCGCCGGCGTCGAGGACGTAGGCGGTCGCGTTCTGCTCGGCGAGGAGCGCGCTGACCAGCGCCGTGGTGATGTCGCAGGTGTTCATGCCGGGTCCGAGCAGCACGGCATCGCAGCGCCGGGCCGCCTCGGCGATGCGAGGTGCCGCCGCGTCGGCCTCGATCTCGCCCGCGTCGGTCTCGGGCAGGCCGATCACCATGGCCTCCGGGACGGCCAGGGCCATCGCCACCGCAACGGACTGGACGGAAGCGATCTTGAGCTTGCCCGCGCCCGCCCGCAGGGCCGCGACACCGGCGAGGAAGACGGCGCCCGGGACCTCCGCGCAGCCCCCGAGGACGAGCACGCTGCCGCGGTCGTCCTTGCTGCCGGCCTCCGGGGTCGGGAGCGGGCGGGCCCGCAAGCACGCCGCGTCGAGTTCGATCCCGCTCATCGCACGTCTTCCGTCAGCGAGGGCTCGGCGGTGACGGGAGCTCCCGCCCGCTGCACCGGGGCGACGAAATTGTAGCGCGCGAGCTGGAGGTGCCCCGTGGACCCCGCCTCGGGCCGGAACGCGTACTCGGTGACCGAGCAGTTCAGGACGTCGCCCTCGGCGTCGATGCCGAGGATCTCGGCCTCGCTGAGGTTCTCGATGAGGTAGCGCAGGCAGAGCACGACGACCTGATGGGCAACGATCAGGACGCGCTTCTCGCCATGGTGCAGGGAGACCGTGTCCATCGCGCTGCGCAGGCGCAGGATGACGTCGCACCAACTCTCGCCGCAGGTCGGCCGGTAGTAGAACTTGCCCAGGCGGGCCCGCAATTCGGCTTGGTCCGGGTGGAGCGCCTCGATGCCCGACCGGGTCAGGCGGTCGAGGAGGCCGAGTTCCTTCTCGCGCAAACGCTCGTCGACGTAGTCCTCGGGCGCATTCGATGCGACGCCCCCGGCTTGACGGATGCCCGCGACGGTCTGCTGGGCCCGGCGATAAGGTGAGGTCAGCACCACGTTCGGGCGCTCGGTCTCCGGCATCTGGGCAAACCAGCGTCCCAGCGCCTCGGCCTGCTGCCGGCCGCGATCACTCAGCGGAACGTCGACGTCGCGCTCGGCGATGTCGATGCGCTCGAGCCCGGCCTCATGGGCGGCGTCGCGCGCGACGTTGCCTGCGCTCTCGCCGTGTCGGACGATCCAGATCCGGCTCGGCCAGCGTTGCAGCATCCGTCATGGTCCTCGGCTTGTTCCACCTCGGCAACGTTCCTGCGGGCCGACCTGTTCGCCCCTGCGTCGTTCGAGACGCGGAGGGACGCGCGTCAGGCTGGTCGCCAGCCGGCATCGGTACGGGTGAAGTCGCCCGGCCCGAGATCGGCGTACCGGAGAAAGATCTGCAGCACCGGCTGCATCTCGCGGTGCTCGGCCGGCAGAGCGGCGCCCGGGCCGTAGGGCACGTCCGTGTCCACGGCCGGTACGTCGCGGGCGGCGTCCCAGCGGATGGCCAGGGCCCGGACGCGGGCGACCTGCTCAGCCGTGACGTCGAAGGTGACGTGCTCGGGCGTCTCGCCGGTAGCCTCGTCGCGGAAGACGTCGCCGACATCGTCGGAGGCGAGCTTGGCCAGTGTGTTGTGGTAGGCGTAGCGCCCCGGCTTCAGGACGGCGTTGGCGGTGAACACGGCAAGCGCCTCGCCCAGAGCCCGATGCTCCGCGTCGGCCCCGTCGTCGTCGCCGGTGACGTTGAAGATGTCGCCGTCGCGGTCGGTGCTGCCGTAGGGCGCATCGGGATGGACGATGGGCGCGCCGACACCCTCGGGATTCCAGGCCACTACCATCCGGCGAATCAGCGCGATGCGCTCCAGGGTCAGTTCGAAGGTCGGCTGGGTCATCGTCGGTCTTTCGCCCGTGGGGCCGCACGCAGGCCCGCCCTGGTCGCCGGGAAATCGGGATCGTCGGCAGATCTGAGGCGGCAGGTAGCCGATCCCGTCGCGCCGGGCTACCGTTTCAGGCAGCCCATCAGGCCGGAGACGCCGTTCATCCGCCCCTGGATTCGGGCGGCCTGAGCGCGCACGCCGCGCGACGGCAGGGCCGGATTGCGCAGGATCGGGTTCGGCAGCACGGCGGCGAGCAGGGCCGCCTCGCCGCGGGTCAGGGCGCGGGCCGGTTTGCCGAACCAGCGCTGCGCCGCGGCCTCGGCGCCGAACACCCCTTCCCCCCACTCGGCGATGTTGAGATAGATCTCCATGGTGCGCGGTTTGCCCCACAGCGTGTCGGCCATCAGGGCGAGAGGAATCTCCAGGGCCTTGCGGATCACCGAGCGGCCCGGCCAAAGGAACACGTTCTTGACGGTCTGCATCGAGATCGTCGAGGCGCCCCGGCTGGGGCCCTCCTCGTCGTCGACCACGTCGCGCAGGGCGCCCCAATCCACACCGTCGTGCAGGCAGTAGCGCTGGTCCTCCGAGGCGACGACCGCCTGGACGAGGTAAGGCGAGATCGCGTCGAGGCCGACCGCCTGCCGGTCGACGGGCTTCAGCGTCAACCATCGTCCCAGCATCAGGGTTGAGGGCGGGGTCAGCGCACTATAGACGAGCGCGAGCGACAATAAGAGGACGAGGCCGATGACGGGGAGGAGCAGGATGAGATTGACGATCCGCCGCAAGCCTCTGCTCCGCCGCCGGCCGGATGCCTCACGTGTCGGCATCGGGCGCGCCGAAACCTGCCGCAACGGCCGCTCCGCGCTCTCCTCCCGCTCCTGAATTCGAACCTCCCCCCGCCCACGACACGACACCGTCTGACCGAAGGCCCGACCGAACATGACCTCAACGCAAGGATCCCACGCTTCGGTCAAGGCGGATGCCCCGGTCGATGCGTTTTCCCACAGGCTTGCCGCGGTCGCGGACACGGTCGAGGCCTATCTCGCGGAGCGCCTGAGCCCCGAGACGCAGGCCGGCGAGATTACCCGGCCGGTGCGCCTGATGGAGGCGATGCGCCACGCCGTCCTCGGCGGCGGCAAGCGCCTGCGTCCCTTCCTCGCCATCGAGACCGCCCGGATGCTCGGCGGCTCCGAGACCGGCGCCCTCGCGGCCGGCTCCGCGATCGAGCTGGTGCACTGCTACTCCCTCGTCCACGACGACATGCCGGCGATGGACGACGACGACATGCGCCGCGGCAAACCCACCGTGCACAAGGCCTATGACGAGGCCACCGCGATCCTGGTGGGCGACGCCCTCCAGACCCTGGCCTTCGAGATCCTGGCCGATTCCACCTGGCAGCCCGACCCGTCGGTGCGCGCCGACCTCGTGCTCGGCCTCGCCAAGGCCTCGGGCCTCGGCGGCATGGTGGGCGGCCAGCTCCTCGACCTCGGGGCGGAAGGGCGCTTCGGCCCCGTCTCCCTGGACGTCGACGACACGCTGCAGCTCCAGGCGATGAAGACTGGCGCGATCCTGGCTTTCTCGGTGGAAGCTGGCGCGATCGTCGGCGGCGCGACGCCGGACCAGCGCAAGGCGCTGCTGCGCTACGGCCATGCCCTCGGCCAGGCCTTCCAGATCGCCGACGACATCCTCGACCGCGAGGCCTCGTCCGAGGCCATGGGCAAGGCCACCGGGAAGGACAAGGAGGCCGGCAAGGCGACCCTCGTCGACCGTCTCGGCCTCGACGGCGCCCGCGCCGAGTGCGACCGCCTCGTCGGCGTCTGCGAGGAGGCCGTGTCATCCTGGGGCGACAGGGCCGAGACGCTGCGCCAGGCGGCGCGGTTCACGGTGGCCCGCAAGGTCTGACGCCAGATCCGACGGCGGTCTGACCGCCCCCGTCCTTCGAATATCCATCGCGAGTTGATCCCATGACCTCCTACAAGCTCCTCCTCCTTCCCGGCGACGGCATCGGCCCCGAGGTGATGGCGGAAGTCGAGAAGGTGATCGGCGCCCTGGACGCGCTGGGTCTGGCCCACTTCGAGATCGAGCGCGACCTCGTCGGCGGCAGCGCCATCGACGCCCATGGGAAGCCGCTCACCGACGAGGCCCTGGCCCGAGCCGATGCCGCCGACGCCATCCTGCTGGGCGCGGTCGGCGGACCGAAATGGACGGATGTCGCCTACGAGATCCGGCCCGAGGCGGGCCTCCTGCGTCTGCGCAAGGACCTCGGCCTCTTCGCCAACCTGCGCCCGGCGATCTGCTACCCGGCGCTGGCCGAGGCCTCCGCCCTGAAGCGCGAGCTGGTCGAGGGCCTCGACATCATGATCGTGCGCGAACTCACCGGCGGCGTCTATTTTGGCGAGCCGAAGGAGATCACGACCCTGCCCGACGGCTCGAAGCGCGCCGTCGACACGCAGGTCTACACCACGGGCGAGATCGAGCGGATCGCCCACGTCGCCTTCGACCTGGCGCGCAAGCGCTCGGGCCGCGTCGCCTCGGCCGAGAAGCACAACGTGATGAAGTCGGGCGTCCTCTGGAAGGAGGTCGTGACCCGGGTCCATGCCGAGTACAGCGACGTCAGCCTCGAGCACGTTCTCGCCGACAACTGCGCCATGCAGCTGGTCCGCCGCCCGAAGCAGTACGACGTCCTCGTCACCGACAACCTGTTCGGCGACGTGCTCTCGGACGTCGCGGCGATGCTCACCGGCTCCCTCGGCATGCTCCCCTCCGCCTCGCTGGGTGCCGTCGATGCCAAGGGTAGCCGCAAGGCCCTCTACGAGCCCGTCCACGGTTCGGCGCCGGACATCGCCGGCAAGGGATACGCGAACCCGATCGCCATGATCGGCTCGCTCGCCATGTGCCTGCGCTACTCCTTCGGTCTCGGCGAGGCGGCCGACCTGCTGGACGCGGCCGTGACCCGCACGCTCGCCTCCGGTGCGCGCACCCGCGACATCGCCGCTGAGGGCGTCACGCCGGTCAGCACCGCCGAGATGGGCGACGCGATCATCCGCGAGCTGCGGCACGCCGTTGGCTGAGAGGGCTCGCAACCTCCGACTCGACGAAAGACCAAACGAAAACGGGCCCCGTGAGGGGCCCGTCGCGTGTCCGGCCGTTGGTGCCGGATTTAGTAGGGGTTGCCGAAGCGCGACACGTACGACGTCGGGTCGATCGCATCGACGGCCGAGAAGTCGACGTTGCGGATCGCGCTGGAGCGGGCGCCGATGAACGGGCCGTTGGTGATCGGATCGGGCAGGATGCCTCCGCCGAAGCGATCGTTGCGGCCGTAGGGGGGCGAGTTCAGGTAGCTCGCGGTGATGAACTGCGGATTGGTGGCCGGGTTGCTGACCGAACCATTGTTCGCCTCGACCACGTTGCCGGCATCCAGCCAGCTGCGAGGACGGATGCGGATCGGCAGCGGCTGGCTGACGCGGTAACCGGCCGGCGCGTAGCGCCCCTGGGCCTCGGCGGCGGTGTTCGCGCCGACGGCTGCGAGCGTGAGGGCACCCATCAGGGCAATCGAGACAGAGCGCATGACGCACCTTCGTTGAAGCTGTGGGACTGTAGGCCGGGCTTCCTTAAGAAACTGAGGCCTCCGTATGAGATAAAGACGTGCCAGCGCGGTCGAGGTTCCCGGATTATGGCCGCGCTTCGTGAGATCGCCGCAGTTTGGCCTCATTTTTTCGTGTGCCCCGGTCCGGAAGCGATCCGGTCTCGCCGCCGATATCCCGCGTCGGCACCGCCGCCCGGGCCCCGCAGCCCGGATCGCGCCGGCTCTCGATCGCCGCGAAGGCAGCCGATATCTCCGGCCAAGCTTGGCCGTTCAACGCGACCTTGTCGAGGAGGCACGTCACGGCGCGCGGCTCCGGCGCCTGACCGAGGGGGGCGCAGAGCCAGCCGTCGAGGCGAAGCGTCCCGCGGGTCAGGCTGGCGAAACCGGTGCAGATCCGCTTGCCCTCGCCGCCCAGAGTCACCTCCAGGGTCTCCATCGGGCCGAACTTCGTCTCGATCGTGCCCCGCTCGCCGGTGCGGATCACGGCCAGGGCCTGACCGTCCGCGGCCCGCCGGGCCAGGGTGACGAACAGGCCGGGGCTCGCCTCGGACTTGGAGGTCTCGGTCAGGACGAGGCGCAGGTAGGGCGCCTCGATGGTGTCGAAGCCACCCTGGACCAGGATGTCTTCCCGCTGCCTGCTGGTCGGATTGCGGCGGGCGGACTCCGCGCGCGGAGCCTCGATCGCCTCGGGATCGTCGAGGCGGAATCGCGACGCCGTCTGGGCGAGGGGCAGGGCCGGCCTGACCGTCTGCGCCGAGGCCGGTCCGTAGGCGGCACCGCTCGAGACCTCCGCCGGCGGCACGGCCGGTGCGGATGCTCCGCTCCACGCTGCGAGGCTGAGACCCGCGACCACCGTTCCGGCCGCCAGAATCTTCAGGGGGCGAACCAGAGGCCAGGTCGACCGCCGCGTCCGATGCGCATCCTCGATGCCCGCACCGATGTCGTCCTGCTCGCATACCGTTCGCATCGCGTTCCGGGGTTCTCCGGCGGCCCTGCGCCGTCCGACGCGATCCTGCTCCGCACCCCTCCAAGCCCGGGTTTCCGAGGCCACGATGGGGTCGGCTTTCGGGTGACAGGGTGAATCGTTGGTATCGGCCCATGCGGACAGCACATGCCGGCCCCGGCTTGCAGTGGGCCGTGCCCGTCGCGATCTGAAGCCCCGGGGCAGCACCGCGAGATACAGATTAGGAAGCCATGATCCCCCTCTCCGTCCTCGACCTCGCCTTCGTGCCCGAGGGCGCGACACCCGCTGAAGCCCTGCGCAACAGCCTGGACCTCGCCCGCCACGCGGAGGAGCACGGCTACCGTCGATTCTGGCTGGCCGAGCATCACAACATGATCGGCGTCGCCAGCGCGGCGACCGCCGTCGTGATCGGGCACGTGGCGGCCGGCACCCGCACGATCCGCGTCGGCGCGGGCGGCATCATGCTGCCGAACCACGCGCCCCTGGTGGTCGCCGAGCAGTTCGGCACGCTGGAGACCCTGTTTCCCGGTCGAATCGACCTCGGCCTCGGGCGCGCGCCCGGCACCGATCCACGCACCACCCGGGCGCTGCGGCGTTCGCCCGATGCCGCCGACACCTTTCCGCAGGACGTGCTGGAGTTGCAGGCGCTCCTCGGCGATCCGCAGCCCGGGCAGGCGGTCCAGGCGGTTCCCGGAACCGGATTGAAGGTGCCGCTCTGGATTCTCGGCTCGAGCACCTACGGCGCCCAGCTCGCCGCGATGCTGGGGCTCCCCTACGCCTTCGCCTCGCACTTCGCTACCGACCAGCTCCTGCCGGCCCTCGCCATCTACCGCGAGCGCTTCCAGCCCTCGGCGCAGCTGAGCCGACCGCACGCGATGATCGGCGTCAACGTGGTCGCGGCCGAGACCGACGCCGAGGCACGTCGTCTGTTCACCTCGGCCCAGCAGCAATTCACCAACCTCGTGCGCGGCACGCGCGGTCTCCTGCGTCCGCCGATCGACGACATCGAGAGCTACTGGGCCCCGCACGAGAAGGCGCAGGCCTCGCGGATGCTGGCGCGCGCCCTCGTCGGTTCGCCCGACACCGTGCGGCGGGGACTCGCCGACCTGATCCGGGAGACCGGCGCCGACGAGATCATGGTCGCGGCGGCGATCCACGACCAGGCGGCGCGGCGGCGCTCCTACGCGATCCTGGCGGAGGCGCGGGACACCCTTGGCTCCGCCCCGGCCGCCCTGGTGGCGTGATCGAGGCGCGCGACCCTTGACAGCGGCGGGAGCGAGGCGTCTTGCTCCCGCGCTTGGCGACTCATGCTGCGATGCGGCGGGCGCCAGACGGTGCGGACCGGAATCGGGCCGCGAACCTTCGCGGCCGGCGGGCCGCCGGCCGCCCGGGCGGCTCGGCGCACGGCAGGGAGGCTTGAGAACGGCGCCGGACCGGACGCTGCGGCTCGCCAGACCGGTGGCGCCGCGCCGGCCCCCGGCGCCCACGCAGAGCGGAGTGAAGAACCATGGGTTACAAGGTCGCCGTCGTGGGTGCCACGGGCAATGTGGGCCGCGAGATGCTGGACATCCTGTCCGAGCGCGCCTTTCCGGCTGACGAGGTGGTGGCGATCGCCTCGCGCCGGTCGGCCGGCCAGGAGGTGTCCTTCGGCGACAAGATCCTGAAGGTGAAGGCGCTCGATTCCTACGATTTTTCCGACACCGACATCTGCCTGATGTCCGCCGGCGGAGAGACCTCGAAGGAATGGTCGCCGCGCATCGGCCAGTCCGGCTGCGTCGTGATCGATAATTCCTCGGCCTTCCGCTACCATCAGGACGTGCCGCTGATCGTTCCGGAAGTGAACCCGGACGCCATCCACGGTTTCTCCAAGCTCAACATCATCGCCAACCCGAACTGCTCAACGGCGCAGCTCGTGGTCGCGCTGAAGCCGCTCCACGACGCGGCCACGATCAAGCGCGTGGTGGTGGCGACCTACCAGTCGGTCTCCGGCGCCGGCAAGGACGCCATGGACGAGCTCTTCCAGCAGACCCGTTCGGTCTTCACCGCCGGCGAGATCAAGGCGGAGAAGTTCTCGAAGCGCATCGCCTTCAACGTCATCCCGCACATCGACGTGTTCATGGAGGATGGCTACACCAAGGAAGAGTGGAAGATGGTCGCCGAGACCAAGAAGATGCTCGACCCCAAGATCAAGCTCACGGCTACCGCCGTGCGCGTGCCGGTCTTCATCGGCCACGCGGAAGCCGTGAACGTGGAGTTCGAGCGTCCGATCTCGGCCGAGCAGGCCACCCAGATCCTGCGCTCGGCCCCCGGCCTCATGGTGGTCGATAAGCGCGAGCCCGGCGGCTACATGACCCCGCACGAGGCCGCCGGCGAGGACGCCACGTACGTCTCCCGCATCCGCGAGGACGCCACGGTGGAGAACGGCCTGAACTTCTGGTGCGTGGCCGACAACCTGCGCAAGGGCGCGGCGCTGAACACCGTGCAGATCGCCGAGATGCTGGTGAACCGGAAGCTGTTGAAGCGACAGCAGGCGGCCTGAGGCTCGGCATCATCGCCGGTTCCCAAACTCGGGGACCGGAACTGGCTTTTTTCGACGCCGTCCCGCTCGCGGGGCGGCGTTTCTTTTGGACTCGGAAGCGGCGTGGTGGGGCGTAGGGCTCCTTCCACGAAGGGCACCGGCGAGGGCGGCGCCGCCCCCCCTGAAACCGCGTCGTCATCCTGGAGCGCCGGAGGCGCGCCCGGCCCCTAGGGGGGCGCGGCAAACGTCCCATCCAGGCCCGACGACGAAGCCGCCTCGACCGAGACCTGGGTGTCTGGATGCCGAGCTCCACCGTGCGGTCCGGCGTGACGGTGCAAGTCTTGCGGTACGCCTCGGCCAGGCGCGAGCGTTCCGAAACCGGAATGGACGGCTCCTATTCCCGAGGCGTGCGCCGGGAGCGCCGCCGTCGCGCGAATCCGACACGAGACTATTTTCCTTGAATATTCTCCTAGAATCGCCTACTTGTTCATAGAACATACCATGAACATAGGTGGTGGCGATGTCCGAGATCCAGCGTCGGGGCCTGTCCGGAAACGCCGCCGAGGCACGTGACCTGCGCCTTCTCCTCGCAGTTCTGCGCACGGAGACAAAACTCGTCCGCCTGCGCCGGTCCTTGAGCCTGAAATACAGCGCCGATCAGCCTCGGGCACCCGCGGGTCAGAGTGACGGTGGACAGTGGGTGTCGGACGGCGGCGGCGCGGGCGGCAGCCCGATCGACCGGTTGCCGCGCGGGGGCGGACGCTGGGCGTCCCTCGACGCGGGCGAGCCGGGATCGGGAGCTCCGCAACGCACCCTTCTGGACGGCGGGGAGGTTCTCACCCTCCGCGTCCGGTCCGGACGCGGAGACTGGGAGGAACAGCACACCGTTGTCACGCCCGACGGCGAGCGTCGGATCTTCGAGAATTCCGGCGAGACGCAGACGATTCGCGACGGTCAGACCGGAGCGGTGCTGTCGCGGACGACGTTCTCGCCATCCGGGATCGCCGCGGAAGCGACGATCCAGCCGGCTTTCCTGCCAGCCGTTCCCTTCGTCGTTGCACCGGCCGTCGCAGCGACGATGGAAGCTGCAGCATTCCTGTTCGTCGTTCTCCGTTCGCGCAAGGACGGCTTCGGGACCGCGTTCGGGATGACCGCTCAAGGCTACAAGTTCGATTCCGAAGACGAGGTCAGCTTACCGACCCCTTGGGTTGGTCGCTTGAGCGAAAGCGACCTTTCCGTGGCTTGTCCACGCAGCGAAGAAGTACAACGGAAAACAAACGAGATGGCCGCGGAGATCAAAGCGCGCTTTCCGAAGCTCACACCTCAGCAGTTCGGAAATGCCCTTCATGGTGGCCTCGCCGCATACTATGGAACTCCGAAAGACCCCGACATGAGAGCGGAGCTATCGCTCGATGGCACCGATAAGGAAGCGCGCTATGGTAGCCCAGGCACCTTGCGTCTGGATCTTTTTGAACGGACACCGCGAAATATGGTGTGCGTATACGACTATAAGACCGGCGGCGCCGAGATGACCGCGACCCGAGCTTTACAACTCGCTCAGGTTGCAAGATTGTTTTATCCCTCCGCACAGGGCATCGTCCTCATACAGGTCAAGCCGCACATCCCGGAAAAGAAAGGGTTGGTGTACCAGTGAGCTCGGCGGCCAAAGTTAAGCGCCTCGTCAGGCCGCTCCTGAAGCAAAATCCCGACCTCGTTCTCGTCGGAAAGGATACGCTCTGGCTGTGCCCGATTCACAAGTTCGGACGGCATATCCATTTTCGGAGAGGGAAAAGTCGATACTTCCTTTTGTCTTGGCATCTGTCGCCATTGTTCACGCCCGCGCTTTGGATCGGCCCCAACCCCGGAGTTTTCGATCAGGGGATAGGGCGGTCGAGCATCAGAGGATCGGACGACGGAATTTCCGGGCGTCGACCCAACCCCTATAGAACCCTACCGAACTACTTTAGCCTCGGAGACGGACTCTGGGAATATGAAGACGATTCCCTCCAGGACGATCTAATTTTGCAAGTCGACGGGGCACTTCGCCTGATGAGGTCTTTGGACACGCTGGAGAAATGCATTGCATTCTCACGTTTCTACAGCATCAACCGAATAATTCAGATCGAGCACTGGCCGATGATGCTGGATCTCGCGGCGGGCGATCTCGACGCCGCAAGAGAAACGTGGCTGGATGTCCGTCAGCGACATCGTCCGAGGCCGCCAGACGGACCGATGTCGTTCTTCGAGCGGATCGAACATCGCTGGTCCGAACTCGACGAGCCTTTGATGAAACAGGACAAGGCGGGCCTAGCGACTTTGTTGAAGCGCTGGGAGTCGGAGAATGCCCATTCCATTGGTATCGAGAAGTTCTGGGCACCCACCGCTTTTCCGTTCGAAGATTAGAAATTCATCTCTCAGTCTTTGATTACAAGACAGCAAGCCGCGAAGGCTGTATCGCGCTCGGGAATGGATAAACCATGGACTCCAGTCAGCGCATCGCGCATTTAACCAAACCCCTGCTGGATCAGAATCCTGATCTTGTCATGATCGACAATTGCATCTGGATAAAACCTGCTCACCACTTCGGTCGATGCATCTTGATCCAAATGGACGCGGATTATTGCTTCAGACTGACATGGAAAATTCCATGTCTCTTCGTTCCGTTCGCCCATCCGGTCGAGTACCCGGATTGGATTACCCATCCCATCGAGCGGTCGAGCATTGTCCGATGGGTCGACTACCATCCGATGCAGAAGTCACTCACGCGACGCGGCGAATTCGAATACATGAATTGGGGCCGGACTTACTGGAATTACGAAGACCCGACAGTTCCCGAAGATTTCGTGTATCAGATCGGGTCGACCCTGCGCCTGCTGCGTTCGCTCGACACGATGGAGAAATGCGTGGCCTTTCTCCACCTCAAATTCAGACAAACTTCCCAGAACATTCGGGACTGGACGATGTTCGCTGAACTCGGGCTCGGATATATCGGACAGGCCCGAGCACATTGGATCAGCGTGCGGCAGGACTACCTCTCCTGGCTCGTGGAACATCCCGAAACGCCCCTGGAACGCCGCGCCAGTCGATTGTGCGAACTCGACGAACCTCTGATTACGCGGGATCGCCAGGGGCTCGCGTCACTCCTGCATCGGTGGGAACTCGAGAACATCACGACCTTGCGGCTTGAGACAATCTGGGAGCGAAGCGCGTTCCCCCTGGAAGACCACCTCTGAAGTCGACAACCTTTGAAACTGCGGCATCGACGGCTGACCGGAGACTGTCCGATCAGCCTCGCTCGCTCGTCGCCGCCCGATCGACGTGATCGTCGAAGGCGTGCGTCGCGTTCGCAAATTCCTGCTCCAGCGCCGCCACATCCCCGCCGCTGATCGCCGGCAGGCAGCGCGTGATCCGCTCAGGCGTCCAATCCCACCACGCCAGGGCCAGCAACCGCTCCGCCACCTCCGGCGGCACCCGCATCCGCACCACGACCGCCGGATTGCCGGCCACGATCGCGTAGGGCGGCACGTCGCGGGTGACGACCGCCTTGGCCGCCACCACGGCGCCGTCGCCGATGGTGACGCCGGGCAGGATCGTCGCATCGTGGGCGAGCCAGACGTCGTTGCCGATCACCGTGTCGCCGCGATTCGGGAAGGCCGTCTCCTCGGGGAAGCGGCCCGCCCAGGCGCCGCCGAAGATGGCGAATGGGTAGGTGGAGGGCGCGTCCAGACGGTGGTTGCCGCCGTTCATGAGAAAGCGGGTGCCCGCCGCGATGGCGCAGAAGCGCCCGATGCGCAGCCGGTCGCCGAGGAAGGCGAAGTGGTAGAGGATGCCGAGGAAGGCGAAGTGGTAGAGGATGTTGTCGAGGAAGGCCTCCGGTCCGGCGGGGTCGTCGTAATAAGTGTAGGCGCCGATCTCGACGTTGGATGGCAGGTTCAGGTTGCGCAGGAAGGTGACGCGCGGGTGGTCCGGCACCGGGTGAAGCGCATCGGGGTCGGGGCCGAAGCGGGGAT